>JAFGFR010000090.1 GCA_016930955.1 Victivallales bacterium
AATAAAGAAAAGATATGGTGTCTACGTATGTGTTTTTTCCCTTCCCGTGCCTGAGGTAGACTGCAGGTGTCTTGCAGTCCCTCATATAGCAGGCCAGTGCGACCGGGAATGAGGAGTTGAACTGATTCTTGCCCCAATAAAAAGGGTCTGAGAAATTCCGGTTCGAGTGAGTTATGCCGTAAAGAGACGGTTTCATGGACAATTCGTTGCTCCGATTAATTGCTAAAGATACCGAACTATATTTATACCGAGGTCAAAAACAAGCGCCGAAGCAAAAAAATGCGGATAATACCTGCTTGCCGACATTTCGCTCCTTGATTTTGGGGTGTATTGACGTTAGTGTCGGTGCTGTTGTTTTATGAGGAGTCTGTGAGCGTTGTTGCGGAGCATATAGTTATGTGCAAGAGGCCTTTGTCTAGTCTGAGTAGTGTTGGCACGCTTGTTGCGCCCTCGATTTTGGCTGCCGATTTTTCTATTCTCGGCGAGGAGATCAGGCGTGTTGAGCGGGCTGGGGCGGACATGTTGCATGTTGATGTTATGGACGGTCATTTCGTGCCGAACATATCCATCGGCCCGCCGGTCGTCGAGAAGATAAGGGGGATAACAGGACTTCCCTTTGATGTGCATTTGATGATATCGCGTCCCTTGAGCTACATCGGTGCCTTCGCTACGGCCGGGGCGGACGGGATCACCTTCCACCTTGAGGCCGACGACGATCCTGCGGAGGTTATCAAGGCTATCCGGCGCGAAGGCTGCTCGGTGGGCTTGTGCCTCAAGCCTGCCAGCCCGGCGGAGAGTGTCTTCGGGTATCTTGATGCCGTTGATCTGGTGCTTGTCATGACGGTCGAGCCGGGTTTTGGCGGGCAGAGGTTCATGGCGGACATGATGCCTAAGGTGAGGGATCTTCGCGATGAGATAGACTCGAGGGGGCTGCGGGTGCATCTTGAGGTTGACGGGGGGATAGACGAGTCTACAGTTGGCGCGGCAACGGGTGCCGGTGCCAACGTGCTGGTCGCCGGGACGGCGGTATTCAGGCATCCCCTCGGCGCGGAGCATGCGATCGGGATACTCAAGAAATAATTAACTGGCCAGACATGTCTGTCGGGATTGGATATCACTTGTTGTCGGTGAATCTTTGACCTCCGGACGAACACGTTCACAGAGGAGCAGTTCACGTACTCGTACACCAGAGAACGATGGAACTCGACCACGAAAGACTCGATGTCTACCGTCCGGCATCAGGCTTTGCAAGGGCAATGTTATCCTGGTTCGAGCCATGGCGTCAAGAGGAAATTCGCACACATATTTTTCGTTCCGCTGTTTGTTTTTTCCAACTATGGCATCTAGATTCCCCTTGGCTTGCTGGAGGCAGGCGATGGACAGAGAGTTCGATAAGTTCAATTCGGGAGACGATGATCATGGAAAACATGGTTGACGGTTTCAAGCTGATGGGCATAGGAATGGGGATGGTGTTTTTGTTTCTTGCGCTGATGGTATGGGTTATTAACGCCACGGCGAAATTGTTGGCGCCTTACGCGCATCTTCTTGCCGAGCCCGTCGCGGCACGTTCCGGCTCGGGCGAGGTTCGCTCAGGTAGAGCTGCATCGGATAACGATCTGCTTTCCGCGGTGGTCGCGGCGGTGCACAGGCACAGGTCACGGCGCTGAAGGTTCTTCTCTATACACGCTGGTACAACTAACACGGCGGCGCAGATTTCTTGTCGCTGCGGAGATATCCTCATCTTCAATGATCAATCCCGTCATAGTCAGCAAGAATTTCTCCCGTGATCCAGAGTACTATCATCAGAATGCTTTGGCGCAGCGCCGTGCCGCGCTTGAGTTGTCGAGGAAGCTCGAGCGTTTCCAGGGATTGCCTGTGGCTGGGGGCAGGATTCTTGAGATCGGCTGCGGGACGGGATTTTTGACTCGGGAGCTTTTTCGTCTTTTCCCGGGTGGTGGCTTTCTTGTAACCGACATTTCCGAGTCGATGCTTGCCATCTGCGAGAGTCGCACTGCTGATATGCGTTCAGGACTTGGCATCTCAGCAGATTTCTCCGTCCTGGACATGACCAGCGACCCTGTTCCAGGGAAATTCGACATGATAGTATCCTCGCTGGCCTTCCAGTGGTCGGGCAACATCGGTGTCCTGCTGTGTCGGCTGAGGAATGCCTTGTCTCCTGGTGGAGTGCTGGGATTCAGCATCCAGACTCAAGGCACCTTTGGCGAGCTGCACGAATTATTCCTTACACATTCCGTGCCTTTCCCGCATATGGTACTGCCTAGTTCTGCCGATGTCGTCGCTGAATGCTCGATTTTCCCAGAGGTGAGTGTCTCCGAGCACATCTTCGAGGAGGTTTTCGGGTCTCTGAGGGATTTTCTCAGGCATATTCAGCGTACGGGGGCCGGTAATGCATCGGGAGATACTATTCCCGTTGCTGGGCTAAGAAGACTTTTGAAGCTGCCAGAAAAAGAAATTCGGGCGGAATACACGACATGCCACGTTATAGCGACAATATAAACTCAGTCTCAGACGGTTTATTTGCAGGCGGGCCTACAGTTTTGGTGCACACGTTGGGCTGCAGGCTTAACCAGTCTGATTCGGCCTTGATCTTCGGGAGGCTTGAGAACTCGGGCTTCAAAATAGTCGCCCCCCGTTCCGAGGCGGTTCCAGACATCGTGGTGGTAAACACATGTGCCGTGACTGCCTTGGCTTCGGCGAAAAGCCGTAGAAAGCTCAGGCATCTCCGGCAGAGGTATCCGGGCGCCTTGATTGTCGCAGCCGGCTGCGAATGCGATCTTCCCGGGTCGTCGTCACCCCCTGTACCCGCGGACTTGCTGGTCTCCAACGCAAGCAAGCCCGAGATAGCCGAAATCATTGCCGCAGCTCTTCGACTTCCTTCGGATGTCCCGTCCTTTAGGAGGAGGGTAGGGGAGGACGGCGTGTTCCATGAGAACGCCTTGGCATCTTTCCCTTTCAAAAGCCGGGCTTTCGTCAAGATTCAGGAGGGCTGCAACTCAAGATGCACATATTGCGTAGTTCCTCTTGTCAGAGGGAGGGAGGTATCCAGGGATTTTGACGAGATAATTGAGGAATCCACTGCTTTGCTGGAGGCCGGACACAAAGAACTTGTACTCACAGGTGTGAATATAAGCACCTACTCCTGTGGATCCAAAAGGGTATGTGATGTGCTGCGACGGCTTCTGGAGCTCCGCTTTGATTTCAGAGTGCGTCTCGGCTCGATGGAGCCTCATCCCGAGAACATGAGGATCATCGAGATGATGGCTGAGAACCCGGCCATCTGCCGTTTCCTCCATATACCTGTTCAGAGCGGGTCGGACAAAATATTGCAGTCGATGGGCAGGAACTACAAGGCTGCGGATTTCGCAAGATTCATCGAGTTTGCCAGAAACAAGATTGTGGGTTTGCATCTCGGCACCGATGTCATTGTCGGATTCCCCGGGGAGACCGACTATCTTTTCAAGAAAACATGCTCCTTCCTCGATGACTCCAGATTCGCCAATATCCATGTTTTCAGATTCTCCCCCAGAAGGAATACTCCTGCAGCGTCCTTTCCCGGCCAAGTCCCTCGATCCCAGGTCAAGTGCCGGGCGGAGGCAGTTAGAATAATCGCCGACAAGTCCAGAGTCGAGTTCGCAACATCCCAGATCGGCACGCGCGCGGGTGTGCTCATAGAAAAAGTCTCAGGTGACAATGCGGCAGAGGGGTGGACAGACAACTATCTGAAGGTAAAAATACAGAGCACCTCAGCTCGGTTGAACTCCATCTTCTACGTCACGCTTGGGAAGGGGAATGTTTTATCAAAACGATAACAATGGCTCGGCCTTTGTTATCAAAACGAGCAATTATCAATATGATAAGAGGGTGTCGCTGCGCACAAAAAACATTTCACAAAACAAACAAGCCGAAAACATCAAAAAAAATAAAAGAATTATATCGTTGACTGTAAACGACTTGCAAAATAAGCAAAAAAGTTGGCACGGATATTGCTCAATGAATGGGCGATAAGCGAGTGCGGAATTGTTGGGATGGATGATGGGTTAAGTTTTTTTGTTGCGAGGAGCAAGTTCGGTTGATTCCGGGCAAGATATAGAGATTTTGATCTTCCCCCCCTTGGTTTGCCGGGGAGTAGCTGCAAGGTTACTCCCCGGCTTTTTTTTTTGCTTCGATGCAGAGTTGCAATCGGGTTTTTGAGATTTTTTCCAATGAGTTTATGGAGTCTGTCTGATGGGGATTATGGTGCGAGAGTTTGAGCGCTTGTATGTGCACGTCCCATTTTGTGTTCGAAAGTGCCTGTACTGCGGTTTTTTTTCAGAGGTATTATCTGGTGACGATGATGTAGAGATGTACCTTAGCTGCCTTGAGAGGGAGTTCGAGGCGTACGCTTTGAGGTGCGGTGAGATTCTGAGCGTATATATTGGCGGTGGGACTCCGAGCAGTCTTAGTGCCGACCAGCTCGGGAGGCTTTTCGAGCTTGTGAGGGGGAATTTTGAGTTGTCCCGTGACGTTGAGGTGACTGTTGAGGCAAACCCGGACACCCTTACAGGGGAGAAGGTCGGCCTGATCTGGGGATTTGCGGGCAGAGTATCGCTTGGAGTGCAGTCGTTCAGTTGTGAATTTTGCAGGAGGATAGGCAGGGATGTGCCCGAAGGCAGTGCGGAGAGAGCGCTGGAGATGCTTTGCGGTGCCGAGGGCCGCGGCGATATCTCGTGTGATCTGATTTATGCCCTTCCTGGGCAGGGATTGGAGGATTTCGGTGAAGACCTGGAGAAACTTGTGTCATATCCTGTGAGTCATATCTCTACGTATTCGCTGACTTTGGAAGAGGAGGCGTTGCTCAAGGGCGATGCTTTCTCCGTGGATGAACGGGGAGGGAATGATGAGGATGCCTCAATGATGGAGTTTTGCCGCGAATATCTTGAGGGCAGGGGATTCTTGATGTACGAGGTGTCGAATTATGCCAGGCCTGGGCACGAGAGCCGTCACAACCTGGGGGTATGGCTTGGCGGCACATATCTGGGCTGTGGCCCCTCGGCGGCATCTTTTGACGGTGTTGACAGATGGCAGAATGTCCGTGGGCTGGACTTGTGGGTTTCGGGCGGGAGCCCGGAGCCGGACAAGATAAGTGCTGACTCGCGTGCACGTGAGATTTTTGCTATGGGTCTCAGGACTGTCGCCGGATGGGACAGGGCTTTGCTGGTCGAGAGGACAGGGCTTTGCTGGGAGGTTCTGCTTGAGGAGCTCAGGCCGTTGATTGCCGAAGGACTTATGGTTTCCGACAGGGGAAGAATTGGGTGTAGCCGGAAAGGTCTGATGCTATGGAACGAGCTGGCCGAGAGGATAATACTATAGCCATTGTTCCAGAGTTGATTTCAAAACTACCCGTGACAGCGCTGCTTGCCATCTAGCCGCATCGACTGCCACGCCCGCGCCCCCGACGCGGCTCACGCAGGGTGTTGAAACGGGCTCACCAGTTAGTCCTGTCATGCCACAGTACGTTCATCAATTCTGTCCGTTTGTAGTATTTTGCGTGACCATCAAAAAACACCGTGTTGCCGCCATCGTTATGGACATAGTGTACATAGTTCCCATTTATGGCGAGGCAGTCGAATTGCCACCAATTAGTACGTCCATCCACCAGCCAGGGTATGATTGACGCTTTTCTGGGATATGCCGGGCCGTTATGCCCTGGAACCCTCGAATCTCCGAGACCTGCTATATCCTGGCAGGTATTCACACAATAATTCACATCATACCAGTAACACCAGTTGCCGGGCCACGTGTTTGTGTTCGAAGGGCAATCCAAGAGTTTGTAGGCGGAATTGTGTTTTGTCCCTGCCTTCCAGGGGCCTTGCATAAAGTTACCCGCAGTCGGATTTTGATTCGGGAAAAGGCGCTGAAACCACCAGCTTGAATCACCAAAGTCATAATCTTTCACCCACTGGCTGTTGTCCTCCCTGTACATATGTCCGATGGTGTAGAGCTGCTTCAAATTGTTCAGGCAGAGACTGGCCCTTGCGGAATCCTTGGCTTTGCTGAGAGCCGGCAACAACAAGCTTGCCAGTATGCCGATGATCGCGATGACCACCAAAAGCTCGATCAGGGTGAACCTGCCAGAGTTTTCCGCATGCGTTGCCGCGCCGGGCACACACGTAAAAATATCCGCCAGCGCGTATCGCGTCTTTCTGCGGGGGTCTGTCCTTATCCCGTCCCGCGTGTCGGACGTGCTTTTGCCGTCACATGCGACTCTTTCCTGTCGGTGATAGTTGTTCATTTCTTTCGCCTCCTTATGCAGCTTTAATATTTTGGCTCTTCCGCAGAATCTGTGGGTAAAAACGGCAATAACTGGGGCTTCCTGCCCCAGACCCCGGGGATTTTAAAGGCATGA
>JAFGFR010000091.1 GCA_016930955.1 Victivallales bacterium
GCATGCCTGACCAGAGGGAGATTGGCCCTGAACAATCCGATACTTTGCTCTAGGCGCAACAAGTCGGGGGCATCATCCTCCAGAGTGGGTGGGGACAGCTCAACATATATCTTGCGTATCGCTGGAAGAACTTCAGTTGAGGCATTGGAATCCGCTGCCGACAATATCTGGTTTTTTCTTCCGAACAAGGATGTGTCCGGAACAAAGACGGTCATCGCCGACTCGATTCGCTGCTGACAAGCCAGGCGCCAGCCGCTGTCAAGCTCCTCCTCAGAGAAGGCCGCCTTGTCTGCCTCGGTCGGGGAGTCGGCGTTTGCCGTGATCTGGATCCGACACTTCCCGCATGTGCCGCCTCCGCCACAAGGTGTCTCGATCACCAGGCCCACTCGGGCGGCGGCTTCCAAGACCGTCGCCCCGCGAAGCATGGATATAGTACGTCCCTGCGGCTGAAACGTGACTGAAATTTGTGATTCCATAAGTCAAATGGCCTTATTGTTATAGACGATCCGCGCCGGAATAAGCCTCCTTGACAACCAGCGCTACTGCCGCATGTCCCGGGTGTTGGGTGGGATTCCACTTTTTCATGTCCTCGAACACTGGGCCGCTATCGTGATATTCCAGCTTCCCTTTCAGTTGATACGCCTTCTGATCTTTTGTCATGAACAGTGCCGCGCCTTTCGAGCCGGCCTTGATGTTCCTGCGGGTCTTGTCAAAATAATTGTCGGCAACCACCACTTTGTCGTCACCATAGAACCCGACGCATGTGACATAAATGATGTTCGGCGAACCTTCCTTGTCAACCGTCGCCAGAATGACCGGCCCTTCCCGGCGGCCCCATGCTTCCTTCACTGCCTCAACTGTCTTCATCTTGCCTCCTTATACCTTAATTGGCGTTTCTATCCGATGCCCAACATACATCAGGTTTTCGCCAGAGCAAACCGCATGGCGACAAAACCCGACCCTTTTCCAATCCCTTCGTGATGCATTTCATAGCTGTCGAGTTCATGCCCAGGTTTTTCTGAAAGACAGCTTGTTGTCCGGTCCAGATAGAATCCGGCGCGATTGGCAAGGCGGATCACTTCTTTTGCAGTATAAAACCTTGCCGCCGAATAGAACGGGTGCCCCTCAGAGCCTTTTCTCATGTAAAATCTTCCCCAGGCGCTGTCCTCCGGGACAAAGCCGAGAATCGCGAAGCCGTCGCTCCTCAATATCCTGCGGCACTCGCTTAATGCTCGGGCAGGGTCGTCAAGGAAGCATAATGTCACAACCATAAGGGCTAAGCCGAACATATGATTATCATAAGGCATATTTTCAGCTTTCCCGGAGCAGGTCTTGATTCCGCGTCCGGCCGCGTATTCCAGAGCTGCGGGACTAGGGTCAATTCCCTCGTCAAGATTCAGTGCAGACGCGAAGCGTCCCGTCCCGACCCCTATCTCCAGCCAGGGACGCGGAACCCCGCCCAGCAGATCACGTATGCAGGCGACTTCGGCCTCGAAGATGCGGCGATGCCCTGCGATGTCAAACCAAGCGTCGTACCGGCTGGCCAGACGCTCGAAAGGCTCCCATCTCTCTGGGGGCTCTTCACGTCTTTGCGGAATGGCATTCACACTATGTTTCAAGCGGAGGCCTCCTTTATCTTTCTCCAAGCACTTCTGATCGCCTCCTCCGCACTGCATTGCCCATACTCGATGACAGTTTTCCCGGCCATCAGCGCGTCGTTCACTGTTCTGTCGAAGGGAATGCGCCCGACTATACGGGAGCCGTGGGCTCCGGCAATCTCCTCGATCCTTTTGGCTTGTCCCGTGTTCAGATCAGCCTTGTTGATGACCACCACCGTCGGGACTTGGAAATGCTCTGCAAGTTTCATGACCCTTTCCATGTCATGAACCCCTGAGACAGTCGGCTCCGTAACGATCACCACCAAATCTGCCCCCGAAACCGAGGCAATCACGGGACACCCCGTTCCGGGAGGCCCGTCGCCGATAATCCTCTCCTGCTTCAATTCTTCAGCCAACAGAGCTGCCTTGTGGCGCACCTGCGCCACGAGCCTTCCGGAGTTCTCCTCGGCTATGCCCAGACGCGCATGCACCATCGGACCGCATCCCGTGGCGGAAACATACCAGCGGCCTGTCGTGTTCTTTTGAGCCTGAATGGCATTGAAGGGGCAAACCATGGGGCATAGTCCGCAGCCCTCGCAAGCCAGAGGCTCGATCCTGTAGGTCGCGCCCACCCGGTCATTTGCGGGGCCATCGTGTCTGATGGCATTGAAGTGGCAGGCGGCGGCGCACCTGCCGCACGACACACATTTTGTTGAGTCAATCGTGGCTTTCGTCCCGCCGACAAAGTCATGCCCCTCGCGAACCGTAGGCTCCAGCAGAAGATGCAGGTCGGCGGCATCAACGTCGTTGTCGGCCAGTATCTTGTTGTCGGCGAGATGTGCAAAGGCCCCCACTATGGTTGTCTTTCCGGTGCCGCCCTTGCCGCTGATGATCGTGATCTCCTTGTAGCCGTCTGACGAACCCTTTGAAAATGGCTCCGTGTTGCCGATTGCAAGCTCAAAGATATCCCCTTTAGGCTGCGGCGGGCTGGCAGTGGCCATCGTGTCGAAAATATCCAGCAGATTCTCGCGCAATTCCGGGAAGTGATCGGCAATGATATTCCCGTCTGAGTAAACCTCTGCATATTCCCTTTTGAATGGTATGCGCCCGGAGATGGGCAGCCCGACACTCTCGGCGTATTCGGCGATCATCTTGTCTTCGCCGTCGGATCGATTGACGATTATCCCTGTAGGCACACCCAGTTTGAGAGTCAAGCCGACGGCAAGCTTCAGATCGTTCAGACCAAAGGGTGTCGGCTCTGTGACCAGCAGCGCCACATCGGCGCCGGATACCGCCTCGACCACCGGGCAGGCCGTCCCCGGCGAGGCATCAATGATGTTGATCGCATCAGGATCAATGTGCTCCTTCACACTCCTCACCACATTCGGAGCCAGAGCCTCGCCTATATTCAGCAGCCCGTGGGCAAAATAAAATGGCTCATGACCGGGCGCAGCCTGCACTGTCCCTATCACAGCATCCTTCTCTTCCAGCGCGCCCTGCGGACATACATAGGTGCAGACCCCGCATGAATGGCAAAGCTCGTTGAATATCAAAACCTTGCCCTTCACAACTGCAATCGCGTTGTAGTTGCACGCCTCGGCGCATTTGCCGCAACCTATACATTTGCCTGCGTCCCAAGCCGGTTTGGGGACCTTCACTGGTCTTTCTACTGTAAACTCGGGCCTGACGAACAAATGATCGTTCGGCTCTTCCACGTCGCAGTCAAGCAGGCGCACCCGCTCGCCACGCATCGCCAAAGCATAGGCTAAATTTACAGAAAAGGTGGTTTTCCCTGTTCCCCCCTTGCCGCTTGCAACTGTAATTGTCACTGATCTTATCCTTTGTTGTATTATCGAGAGTCTTACACTTTTCTGGGGCTTTTGCTGCAAGGCGTATCCCTTCCGCAGCACGTGCCTTCCATGTTGCAGCTTGCACCGCCTCCAGCACCAATTCCGCACGATGAGCCTTTGTAGTCGTTTGCATGAAACCCCGACCCCTTGAAAATGAATCCGGCACCGGTTCCTATCAGGCGGCGAATCTCCTTCCCGCATTCAGGGCACTTTTTCAGAGGTGCGGCCGACATGCTCTGGAATTGCTCAAAGCGGTGCCCGCAGTCCTTGCACTCGTATTCATAGGTGGGCATAATTCACTCCTTAAGTTGATGCCGCGACGTAATATCCTTCCCGAGACTCCTCATGAGGCCGGATATCACCTGCGCGTAAAAGTTTGCCGACGTATTTCGCCGCCTCGTTCTTGTGCAGGTTGAAAACACGGCATATCTGGTCCAGTGTGCATGGCCTGCGTCTCAGCATATCGAGAATGTCTGACTCGTTCGCCTTGATCTTCGCGGAAGTATCGCCGCTGTACTCCGCAATCACCTCCGCAGCGGATCCGAAAAGCCTTGCAAGTGCATTCATCTGGTCTTCGGGCACCGGATATGCGTATTCCTCGCATGGCGGCCTGACGGCGGTGTTAAGCTGGACTTTGTCCGGGGCGACAGCCTGCACCAGTTCTGCGATGCGCGAGACATCCTTCGGTGTCGTGTTGGTCCCCCAGACAAGAAAGACCTCCATCCACAATTGACCCTTGAATTCCTTCCGGAACAGACATTGTCCCTTGACCAACTGTTTGAAATCAATGTCCCTGTGAGGACGGTTGATATGAGCCATCGAGAACTGATCCGGGGCACTGAGCGACATTTTAACCACGTCGGCTTTCGCCGCCTGGGCACGCACGGCACGATCAAAGAACAAGGAGGCATTGGTCAGCAGAGCCACGGGAACAGTGCTCACCTTGCGCACATAGTCAATGACTCTCCCGAACTCGGAATTGAGCGTGGGTTCCCCGCTCCCGGCCAAAGTGATGTAGTCCGCGCTTTCATTCGTGTTGATCCAGTCGTCAAGCTCCTCGATCACCTGGCAGGCCGGTATGTATGGCGCCCGATCCAGCGTCTTTCGCGTGGTACGTCCAAGTTGGCAGAAAATGCAGTCGAAACTGCATGTCTTGAACGGCGTGAGATCAACTCCCAACGAGCGCCCGAAGCGCCTCGAGGGAACCGGCCCGAAAAGATGTCTGTATTTCGAAATCATTGTTCCCGGGTCATGCTGGTACCGCATCCGGGACACTTTAGCTGGTAACACGGTGTCCCGCGCTGATGGGGCACCCTCGTGCCGCAGCTAGGGCAAACGCAGCCGCCGCCAGTCCCGAGGCCGAACCCGCCCATGCGTCCTCGTCCCTGTCCCCTTCCCATGCCGCCACCGCCACCCATTCCGCGGCCCGTTCCAGAGCCTGCCCCCATCGGTCCCGTTCCATCTCCTCTAGGCATAGCACACCTTCCTGACATTAGTTATCCGCGGCCGGGTTGCTTTATCCGGCCGCGGATGGATTTCATCTGTCTGTCGAGATCATTTCTTCGTGTCTTTTGACGATGACTCGATCTCGGCGATTCGCTTCTTGATGCCTTCTATGGCATCCTCGAAGTACTCAGCTTGCCCTTTCAACATTTCAGTCTCCTGCTGAGGGTTTGGTGCCGCTCCGTAGGGCGCGACGGGAAGCGGATACCCCGCCCCATAACCATAGGGCGCTCCAAAAAAACCACCCATGCCACGGCCGCCACGGAAACCTAATCCCAATCCGCGGCCGTAACCAAAACCGCGCCCCAGGCCAAACCCACGGCCGAAGCCCATGCCGCGCCCCGAGATCGGGTTCGCATAGCCCGGCACGCCAAAACCTGCGCAGAATCCTGCCGCACGCCCTGTCATCGGCCCCATCCCCGCTGGTCCTGTCCCATCTCCTCTAGGCATTTTGTCACCTCCTTCTTGTTGTTAAACACCTTTGAACCTATACTTCAATTTCTCTTCCAGTTCCTCGCTCACCGGCCAGATGGAAGAACTGCAATCATCATAGAACTTGGCCAAGTCTGATGCCATTTCAACACTTTTTGTCGGACCGATATCCCCGATCAGCTTTGACACCAGCTTGTCGTCCTCAAGCATTGTCGTAGGGAAGTTCCTTCTGGTCAAGAACCCATACGCCTGGATAACCAACTTGGTCATAGCCAAATTATCAATATCGTCAACAATCCCGATTCCTCTGTCAGGGTGTATCAAAAAGATTTGCCGCCTGAAAGATTCTCTTAAATCCTTCCTGGCAAAAATCCTTTCCAGCCCTAAAATCCTCCTTGCCCTCTCTCTCAACTCGAACTTTTTGCTGTTTTTCACTTTAAAGGCACTCTCCTGTCTTCTTACCGCTTCCCTCCGCGAAAGCGACACCTCTTACGGCCCCAACCCTTGCCCAACCCGGGATATCTCGCAATATCGAACCCCTTCGGGTAGGCGGGCCACTGCCTCGGTGGTGCCAATTGCCCTTTCCGCCATGCAGCCAAAACCGAACCGGCATCACCCAGCGCATCTGGGATCACCTGGATCCCATGCCCCCGGATCGAGCCCCAGGTGCTCTGGTCAATCCCTGAGCACAACAGCAGGCCGACATCATGACGCATCAGCTCCCGGCCCCATCCCAGAGGATGCCACCCGTGGGTGGAGATTACCTCGATATTCTCCAAGCCCGTTTGGTCATCCCCTTGCATGGAGGCATCGCTGTCAAAAATCCAAAGATCAACCCCCGCAAAACAGGGAGCCATCCTCTTACAACTTGTTGCCATCGCCATTTTCATTGAATCATACTTAGCAATAATCGTGCCAGTCAAATATATTTATACGTAAGATGCTGTGGACAAGAATTTTATGGACTTAAATGGTCTGGCTGGCTAGGCATGGATGTTATTGCAATATGCAAGACTTTGCCGTTGATGCATGGCAAATCGAGAGGGTCGGGAATATGTTGGGCATCCTTCCTGCACGCTTTTTCCCGACAAAGTAGGCGTCGCGTTTTTGGTGGATCGACTCGATAAGTCGGCGGTCGAAACAGGCGCGGCACATGCTTCCGCCCTTGGTCGAGCGTGATGCCAGCTCCCTGCCCTTGGGATCGACAATCAAAGCCGTTCCCGGCGAAGTCTTTCCGCTTGACAGTTCCCAGACTAGGTTGCAGGCCAAAAGGTAGCAACTGTTGTCGTAGGCGCGCGCCGGCAGGTATCGCCGCCAGCGCCTCAATTTTTCCGCTGCGCTTTCCATGGGTGAGGCGAACGGGGCGAGGATGATATCCACTTTCTGGTCGGCCAGCGCCGC
>JAFGFR010000092.1 GCA_016930955.1 Victivallales bacterium
AAGGTGAAAACTCAGTTAGTCCTAAAGTTTTGCATGTAAATATGTTAGCTGTCATTTTTGAGATTTAACTGCTTCATTTAGGATGAACCACGTTGCAAGTGCAGGTGCAGTAGACGGTGCGGCGAGATGACTGGTGCATTCTGGCGTGTTGGAAATAAGAAAAAAACTTGCCAGGCCTTCTTGGCAAAGACCTTCTAACAGGAGGCGCGAAGACACGAAGGAAAGATTAAGAGATCATGAAATATCTTCTTGGCGAGTTTGTGGCTCTGTGTGAGAGAATAAGATTCTAACGAGTCACTTCAGCGGACGGAGTACCGCCGCTGGGCTCGGCGATATGATCAGGGTCGCTATCGGAGTCGGAATCGGAAAAGATGGCATCTGTGGCGGAACGCTCCAGTCATCATTGCTCTTCACACTCAGATTCCGCAGAAGAGGTGAAAAAGAGGGGAATACGGGTTGCAAACGATTTGGAGCAGCAGTACATTGGAAAAGTTCTGGAGCACGTCTCTTCTGGAGATTTGTGTGCAGTCAGGGAAAAGCATCATGGCAAATCGCCGCAAGCGGCATGAAGGATAATTGCTATCGTCGTGGATGGCATCGGGATTCTTCGTTCTACAGGCAGTGGAATGGCTCGCTCCCGTGTCTGCAATGATGTAAGTTCCAAGTGTTCTTCAAAAAGGAAATGAATGGAGACGATGCTTTGAATAAGGAAAGCGTAGAGCATGACGGGGGCTTCCGTTTCAGGCATGCCCTGCTGATAACCCTCGCCTTGCTGCTGCTGCTTGCGCTATTCTCTCACGACGCCAAGGATATACAGACTCTTGATGGTGGTGTTGATGCGCCTTTGCGCAACTGGATAGGGCCTGCCGGGGCGCACATATCGAGGACTCTTCTTTTCTTTTTCGGCGTGGGGACTTATCCGCTGCTGATGTTTTTGATAGTCTGTGCTTTGCGCCCCTTGATACCGGTGCCAACGCATAGGCGCGGATATACCGGAGCACTTGCCGCGGTAATTGTCGGAACGACGGTCATATTTGCAATGTATCCCGAGAGTTTCAGCGCCATGACAGAGCGTCTTGGGATAGGGCATTCCATGGCGCCGACCTCCGCGCTTTCCGGAGGGGTTCTGGGTCAGTTTGTTGCCGCGCCGGAGAACTCCCCTTCACCCGGGATACTCAGGCACTACATCGGGGCGGTGGGGACACTTGTCGTCGGGTCTGTGTTTATTCTTACCGGCCTAGGTTTTGTGTGGATATCAGACTGGCATCCAGTGATGAAGAGGTTGAGGGATTCCAAAGCCGACAGGCTTGTCGAGGCGAAAGACCTTGATGAGCGGACGAAGACGCGGGAGAGACTTCGCATCGAGAGAGAGGAAAGGATGAATGAGGCCAGTAAGGCTGCGGAAGAAAAGCCTGAGTCCGAACTGAACCCTGAGACTGTAAACGTTAAGCCCCCTGCCGGATTACGTCCTTCTGTCCAGAGAAGACACAAGGGGGCAGGGAGCTACCAGATCCCGCCGGTGTCGCTTCTGTCCAAACCCAAAGAAACTGGCAGTTCCGACATGGATTTCGTCCAGGTGCAGAAGGACATACTCCAGACGACGCTGGACAGCTTCGGCCTGGACGCCACGGTCTCGGGAGCCGTCGTGGGACCTCGTGTGACCAGATACGAGATCACCCCCGAGCCGGGGCTGAAGGTGGAGAGGATAAGCACGCTGAGCAACAACATCGCCATGGATCTGCAAGCCACCTCGATCAGGATACTCGCCCCGATCCCCGGGAAGAACGCGGTTGGAGTGGAGGTTGCCAACCCACGCTCGGCCGCGGTCTGCATCAGGGCAATGATGGATTCCGAGTCGTGGACGCGCAGCAGAGCGGAAATCCCCGTGATCCTGGGCAAGAACGTCAGCGGTGATGTTGTTGTCACCGACTTGGCCAAATCCCCTCATCTGCTGATCGCCGGCGCCACCGGGAGCGGGAAGAGCGTATGCATGAACGTGCTTATCATGAGCTTGTTGTACCATTTCACCCCCGACGAGTTAAAGTTGATAATGGTTGACCCCAAGGTTGTGGAGTTCGAGGTCTACAAGACGATTCCTCATCTGATAACCCCGATAGTGAACGACCCGCGCAAGGTGCCACTCGCGCTCAGGTGGGCGCTGAATGAAATGGAACAGCGATACAAGATATTGGGCTGCACTGGTGTCCGCAACCTTCATTCGTTCAACACCCGCAACCCGAATGGCGGACCGAACGTCGCTCCGGAAGGAATAGACATACCCGACAAGCTCCCTCTTGTTGTCATCCTGATAGATGAGCTCGCCGACATAATGATGATAGCGAAGGCAGACGTGGAGACATCCATTGCGAGGATCGCCCAGAAGGCCAGGGCAGTTGGGATACACATGGTGCTTGCCACCCAGACACCCCGGAAGGACATCATTACAGGCGTGATCAAGGCGAACCTTCCCTCGCGCATAGCGTTCCGTGTCGGCTCGATCGTTGACAGCCGGGTGATACTTGACAGGAAAGGGGCGGAAACACTTCTTGGAGAGGGCGACATGCTGTTTTTGCCTCCCGGCAGCGCAGATTTGGACAGAGTGCAGGGAGCCTGGGTGTCGGACAGCGAGATCAAGGGCGTGGTGGACTTCGTGTCAGACCAGGCCGAGCCCGAGTTCTTCGACGGGGTGATTGTCGAGGAAGGTGACGAGGACGGCGGCGATGGTGATTTTGTCCCCGACAGCGGCGGCGTGTCAGTCGGCGTGAGTGCAGCGAAGTACATCAGACCAGATGACGACACCAACGTCAGGCAGGCGTTGGATATCATCCTGACCGAGCGCAAGGCAAGCACAAGCTATATACAAAGAAGGCTGAAGATCGGGTACAACAAGGCTGCCGACATAATGGATATATTGGAGAAGCGCGGCATAATCGGCCCCCAGCCACTAACTGGCGGGGCGAACAGAGAGATCCTTGTGGATGACGAGAACTAGCCATTCTTGGAACTAATTTCAAAACAACCCGTGTCATTCAAGCCGAAAGGGTCAGGTCGAAGGCGCAGCATGCGCCACGGCACCGTCTGCCGCGCCTGCGCTCCCGACGCGGCTCATACTGAGTTTTGAAGCTGGCTCCTTAAACAAAACTCAGGGGTGAAAAAATAATTTCTTGTGTTAGAGGTAATTTCAAAAGTATTTAATTAAAATTGAGCTAGAAATAGCAGATAGAAAGTTCATATTAACCTAAAACATCAAATAGG
>JAFGFR010000093.1 GCA_016930955.1 Victivallales bacterium
AAACTTAATGTGGAGTACAAAAACCTGCCGATAAAAAAGGTGGAAAAAACACAAAAAATGTAGTGCCTAATCGTCTTAAGTAGTTGATGGTCAACAAGGTCATTTTTTTAGGCGCGAAATTTGGGTTAGAAGAATTTTTGAGATTTAACCCTTCGTTTTGCTGCATTATTTAGGATAACCGGCAACCGTGAACTGTGAACCGGCAACTGTGAACCGTCAACCGGCAACTGTGAACCGTCAACCGGCAACTGTGAACCGTCAACCGGCAACTGTGAACCGTGAACCGGCAACAGGTTTCAGGGAAGCCTTGGCGACTGTGTTCTGCATAGCTCGCGGGAAGCCTGGGACACTGAAACCTGCTCGCCTCGGCGTAGCCGGAAACCGCGAACCATCAAGCCTCACTTCTTGGCGAGAAGGAATGATACAGCCTCGGAAACATCCTTGACGAAATGGAATTTCAAGCGTCGTTTTACCTCTTCGGGGATATCCTGCAAGTCCTTGGCGTTGTCATCAGGCAGCACGATGTCTTTTATCCCGGCGCTCAGGGCGGCTATCACCTTTTCCTTGATCCCGCCGACCTCTGTCACCTTGCCTCTGAGTGTGATCTCCCCTGTCATAGAGCAAAGCGGACGCACGGCTCTGCCCGTCAGATGCGAGGCCAGAGCAATAAAGATCGCAATGCCAGCCGACGGGCCGTCCTTGGGGGTGGCACCGTCGGGGACATGGATATGTATGTCGTGGGCAGAGAAGAACTCGCTTTTGATGCGCAGGCATCTTGCACGGCTTCTGACAAGGCTGCATGCGGTCTGGGCGCTCTCCTTCATCACATCCCCCAGAGAGCCAGTGAGCTGCAGAACACCCTTGCCCTTCATCGTCGTGACCTCGACGTTGAGGATCGTGCCGCCGACGCTTGTCCAAGCCATGCCTACAGCCGAGCCGACCTCGGGCTTGGACGATGCCTCGTCGCGCAGGTACTTTCTTGGCCCGAGATACTCCTTGAGGACACCAGGCCTCAGGACTGTACGCGACTTGGGGACAACCTGCTTCTCCACGATTTTCCGTGCTGTTTTCCGGCATACCGTGCCGATCGTGCGTTCGAGTTTCCTTACACCCGCCTCACGCGTATACATTGAAATCATTTCGTCAATAGTCGCTGACGGGAAGAAAAGCTGCCTTTGCTTCAAGCCGTTCTCCTTAAGCTGCCGAGGGATCAGAAAACGTCGGGCTATATGCCGCTTCTCACTCGATGTGTAGCCCGGAAGACGTATCAGCTCCATGCGGTCGAGCAATGCAGGCGGGATGGTGTCGGTTATGTTCGCCGTGGCGATGAACATCACGGAGCTGAGGTCGTAGTCCAGCTCAAGATAGTGGTCATTGAAAGAGTTGTTCTGCTGTGGATCGAGCACCTCCAGCAGCGCGGCGGCGGGATCTCCTCTGAAGTCGTTGCCGATCTTGTCTATCTCGTCGAGCATGAAGACCGGGTTCCCGCTCTTGGCCTTCTTCAGTCCCTGTATTATCCTGCCCGGCAATGCACCGACATAGGTTCGGCGGTGCCCTCTTATCTCGGCCTCGTCCCTGATTCCCCCGAGAGACATCCTCACAAAACGCCTGTCCATCGCCCGGGCAATAGACTGGCCAAGTGAAGTCTTGCCGACACCTGGCGGGCCGACAAAACAGATTATCGGCGACTTCCTGTCCTTCTTGAGCTGCAGCACGGCAAGAAACTCGAGTATCCGCTCCTTCACCTTGACCAGATCGTAGTGGTCGGAATCCAGGACCCTCCTCGCCTTAGATATGTCAAGAGTGTCCTCGGTGAAAACTTTCCATGGCACTGAGAGTATCCAGTCTATATACGTATGTGCAACATTGTATTCTGCCGCAGCCTGGGGTATCATGGAAAGCCGATCGAGCTCCTTTTTCAGAAGCTCCATGACGTGTTCAGGAAGATCCGTCTCGGACATCGTCTTCTCTATCGCGACTATATCGGGGTTCTTGTTGCCCTCGCCAAGCTCCTTCTTGATTGCCTTGAGCTGCTCACGCAGGAACATCTCGCGCTGCGTCTGACCCAGTGTGCTCGAAACCTGCATCTGTATCTCCGTCCCGACCTTCAATACCTCAAGCTCACGGCTGAGAAGTATCACCAGAAGACGCATGCGCTCCTTAAGCACAGGAATGGCCAACAACCGCAGCCTCTCGGAAAAGCTGGTATTCAGCGCGTCAACCACCAAATCCACCATCCGAGCGTTGTCGTTGACATTCAGCACGGCAATCTTCAGCTCCTCTGGAATCACAGGGGAAATAGAGACAATCTCCTGAAAAAGCTTCATCACGCTCTGCGCCAAAGCACTGACCTCTATGTCATCCTCGGTCACTGTCAGCAAATCCTCGTACAGGACGAGAGGAACTGCCGGCGGGACATTTTTCACGGCCAGTGCATTGATCCTCTTCAAACCCCTGACGAGAATACGCACCGTGTCGTCGGGGAAACGCAGCTTCTTCACTATCCTACATGCAGTGCCTGCCCTGGAGAGAGGCTTCCCCCCGGAATCAAAGGACTCGAATTCCCCAAATTGCGTGTCTAAAGCCTCCTTGCCCCCGACAGGAGCAGGAGGGACAGCAGGAAATATACAAACAAGCTTGTCGCCAGCTATGGCATCCTCGACCATCGAGATCACCTCAGGGCTCTCGATTGCCAATGGCGAAAGCGTGTATGGGAATATGATGACATCATGTATCGGCAGCAAAGGTGCCTCGAAGACCCTCTTTATGTCGGGCAAACCCTTTGCGTCACTGGACACTCCCACTGCGGAACCCGGCTCGTTGGCAGCAGCTTCATCCACAGTGGAATCTGATTTGTCGCCATCCTGCATATTCAAGAAACCTGTATCTCATTTCAACTCCAGCAAATCCGACATTATGTTCAATGCCTCATCAAGGTGGATGTCCTCCGCTCCCTTCTTTGTGTCTTCATCCTCCTCCTTAAGCAATGTCCTCTCCTTCTCCAGCAGCTCCCTCTCCTCCTTGTACTCCTTCCAGCGGACATCCATGTTCAGACTCGCATCCTTCCTGGAGCGTATCTCCTTGAACCGATCAATGTTCTTGCCCAACTGCTGAAATTTTTGACTCAGACGCACCCTCTCCCCAGACTTCTCGCGCAACACGGGAATCAAGGGAACCAAAACCTTCGATGAGTCATAGCTCGCAGGCTTGATGCTGTCCCATGGCAGCGCATATTCCAAATGCCTCTCGCCAAGCTCCATGGCGTCGGTCAAATTGGGAAGAACTATGTCAGGGGTTATACCCTTTATCTGCGTCGAGTCACCGTTGATCCGGTAGAACTTGGCACTCGTCAGCTTCAGTGAGCCAGCCCTGAATGACACTCCGTAGTACCTCACAATCCTGTCCAGATCCACAATCGTCTGGACTGTCCCCTTGCCATGGGTGTGCGCGTCTCCGACAATCAATCCACGACCATGATCCTGTATGGCTCCCGCCAGGATCTCGGCGGCTGAAGCACTCAGCCTGCCTATCATAACCAACAAGGGACCAGAATAATAGGTCTTGCCGTCGGTGTCGCTCTCAACCGTCACAGCACCGGTCTCCGAAGACCTTATCTGTACCACAGGCCCCCCGTCAAAGAATAAGCCGCTAAGCAGTATCGCCTCTCTCAGTGCACCCCCACCGTTCCGCCTGAGATCCAAAACCACCCCATCAATCCCCTCTGCTGAAAACTCCTCCAGGATTCTCTTTACATCCCTGGTCGAGCTGCGGTAATCATCGGAGCCGCTCTGCGAGCCGGCAAAATCCGTGTAGAATGACGGAAGGTCAATTATGCCTATATTTTTCTCTGCTCCTTCCGAAGTCTTGATCTTCCTGACACTCCTCTTGGCGACACGGTCCTCAAGACTCACCACATCCCTCACCAAACTTATTATCTCCGGAATCCCGTGAAAACCCATCTTCCCCTTCAAAACTGTCAGGTTGACCACCGTCTCCTTCTCGCCACGGATCATCCTGACAACGTCTGAAAGAGGCATGTCTATCACATCCACCGGGAGCTCGGATCCCTGCGACACTGCAATGATGCGGTCCTCCGCCTCAAGCCTCCCGTCCTTGCTCGCGGGACCACCGTCTATTATGCTTACAATCTTCGTGTATCCATCTTCCGATGTCAAAACAGCTCCTATCCCAACAAGCGAAAGCTTCATCGAGATGTCGAAATCCTCGACCGAAGACGGTGCCATATACGCAGAATGCGGATCACAAACCCTTGACAACGCGGACAGGTAGAACTCCAGCCGGTCAAGCTGATTCCTCGCCTCCAAATTGTTCGCCGCACTGGATATGCGCGACAATATCCGCTCCTTGGGAGGCTTCCTCCAAAGGCTCACAACCTTGTCCTTCTCCTTATCCTCATCCGTCTTAGCCTCATCCTCGGTTAGCGCCCTGTCAACAAGAAGCATCGTCAAATAGTCGTTCTTCAGCCGTCTCCGCCACAAATCCTTCTGCCCCGAGGCGGATGGAAAATCCGAATCCTTACGGTCAAGCAAGACACGCTCATCAAGCATAAAGTCAAAACCATCACCCAAAACGACTGACGCGAAGTCAGCGTATTCCTTCATTCTCCTGACAAGGAGATCATAAACCTTGAACCCGAACGAGACATCTCCGCGCTTGATCTGGTCGTCAAGCTCCAGCCTCTGATCCGCAAAACCCCCGATATCCTCTTTCGTGAAGTAGAACTTCCAGGGATCCAAGGCACGGAAATACTCGTCGAAAACATCGGCCGACAACGCATCATCAGTCTTGCGGTGACGGTACTGCTGCTCTGAAAGCATCGTCGCCGTAACCCTGGCTATTATCCCTATCTCAGGGTCATATTCAAGGCCGTCGCCACAAAATGCACGCGATAGCGGCGCAAGAACAAACAAAGCCGGTATCAAAAGACGGGAGCAAAACAAAACCATCATCTTCATAGAGCCAACCCTTTACTCTGTGAGCCGATTTCAAACCTCCCCGTGGCCGCGCGGCCTGACATTTTGGATGCGGGGCCACACCGATGCGGAAGCGGGCATACCTTCCTGGTCTGTCCCGACCGCTCCGGCGTGGCATTCGCGCCAAAAAAACCTGCCGCCCAAAGGGTTGGGTCGGAGGCAAAGCATACGCCACGGCGAAATTGCAGGCACAGACAGCTTAAGGTATGCACCGGCCATTTCGCCGCACCGTATGCCGCGCCTGAGCTCCCAACGCGGTTCACGCGGAGTTTTGAAACTGGCTCTCTGTAACAGAAAAAAAGAGCGGATATTTCCTCCGCTCTTTCAAATCGACTGGCACTTCAACTCAAAAATCTCTCAGAAAAAGCAGATGGACTGCTTATTCTCCGTAAACAACTGTCGTGTAGACAGTCTTGATGCCAAGTGGAAGCTCGCTTTCGACCTTCCAGTCAACATGGTAAATCTTCTTGATCTGAGCCTTCTCGCATGCAGCATCAATGCTTGCATCGCCAGTGGCTACCATACCGAACCACGACACGCATGTGGACTGGCCGATCTTCAAACCAGTCGTCTTGGTCAGCGCCTGGTTTCCGGTGGCCAGCGCCGGCAGTGTCATTTCCGAATAAATACCTCCGCGCGGAACAGCCGTCGCGCAACCGGCCAGCAGCACCAGGGACAGCGCCGCCACAATCAAGCTAAGTTTCTTCATAGACAACTCCCCATCTTTCCTTAAATAAACTGTGCCTAGTCGAGTCGAGGGGTTAAGATACACCTCTAAAATCAAATTGCAAGCCACATGCAACTCCATAATAAAAAAATTTTCTCTTCTGCAGAATCCGTTGGCAAAAAGCAATAAGGGGGAGTTCTGAAGTGATCGAGTCCTGAGGTGCTGAAGTTCCTGCTCATCACAGCATTACAGCACCACCGCGCCGCGTCCCCTGAACACTTGTTGGTTTGACGACTGCCTGCCGCGGCATTCCATATTATTCCGATATTCCTTCGTTCCAGGGCTTTCAATGTCCTTCCTCGACGCTATATTACGCGCTTCTCGCCCGTATGGCATCATGGGGCGACATAGGTTCAGGTGATATATAAACGTGCCCTGGGAATCTCCAGGGCGGGATGAGCTAGTATAATGTATAAAGGAAAGCGAGATGTCAAGGAAGACCTACAAGATCGCAGTGCTGCCTGGTGACGGCACTGGGCCGGAAGTCACAGTGGAGGCTATAAAAACCCTGAATGCGGCCGCAGCTAAATTCGGATTCACGCTCGATATGACAACTTTCGACTGGGATGGGAACCGCTATCTCAGAACTGGCGTTGTGCTGCCCGACAACGCCGCGGAGACACTGCGGCAGTTTGATGCGATCCTCCTTGGGGCGATCGGGCATCCGGATGTCAAGCCCGGGATTCTAGAAAAGGGCATACTGCTAAAGCTGCGATTCGAGCTCGACCAGTACATCAACCTCAGGCCTGTCAAGCTCTACCCCGGAGTCGAGACTCCTCTGAAGGACAAGACCCCGGAACACATAGACTATATGGTTGTCAGGGAGAATACCGGCGGACTTTACACCGGGACAGGAGGCATCTCGATGAAGGGCACTGCCAACGAGGTCGCCGTGCAGTCAATGGTATACTCCAGGTTCCAGGTCGAGAGATGCCTGCGCTATGCATTCAAGCAAGTACTGTCCAGGCATTCCAAGAGCAAGCCCTGGAAGGGGCTCTCCGAAAAAGACATCCAGGCTGGCAAAATCGGGCAGATGACCCTTTGCGGCAAGACGAACGTCCTGACATTCGTCTATGACCTCTGGGAAAGGGCGATGTACGAGATCGCGCCTGAATTCCCTCAGGTCAAGACCGACTATTGCCACGTCGATGCCACATGCATGTGGATGGTCAAGAATCCCGAGTGGTTCGATGTCATCGTCACTGGGAACATGTTCGGGGACATCATCACGGATCTTGGCGCGATCACGCAGGGCGGAATGGGAATCGCTGCGGGAGGCAACATCAACCCGGAAGGCGTCAGCATGTTCGAGCCAATAGGCGGGTCGGCTCCAAAATACACTGGAATGGGCGTGATCAACCCCTTGGCCGCAATCTGTTCAGGTGCGATGATGCTCAACGAACTCGGCGAGGGAAGAGCCTCGGACGCCATCGAGCAGGCAGTCATCGAGATTACCTCGGCCAAACTCAAGTCAATGGCCGCGGGGAAAATGGGTTTCTCCACAAGCCAGGTCGGAGACATGGTCGCCGAAGCCATCTAGGGGAAAAACTCCTCCCGGTGTATATTCCCCGCATCGAAGGCTAAAGCATGATGAAGGAAAATATAGTCGACCGCAAAAAATATATCGACGGAGCCAAGAGAATTGTCGTGAAGGCAGGGACAAGGCTGCTTACCGACAAAACTCTTGTATCTCCTATCGTCGAGCAGATCGCGTCGCTCAAAAACAACGGAGCCAACGTCATTCTTGTCTCTTCCGGCGCAGTCGGGATGGGAATGAACACAATGAACTGCGCCAAGAGACCCTCCAAACTCTCAAGCGTGCAGGCTCTCGCAGCAATCGGGCAAAGCAAGCTGATGTCATTGTATGAACGCGAATGCGCCAGACACGGGTTCCATGCCGCGCAGCTCCTGCTGACGGCCGAAGACCTCAAGCACAGGGGAAGGCACCTGAACATAATGAACTGCATCAGCGAGCTGTGGGCACAGAACAACCTGCCCGTGATAAACGAGAACGACTCTGTCTCGGTTGACGAGCTCAAGCTCGGTGACAACGACACACTCGCCGCTCTGGTGGCTATCATGACACGCTGTGATTTGACGATTATACTGACTATGGTGGACGGATTGCGGTCGGCCAAGGACGGCCGACTCGGCGAACGCATACCCACCGTGACAAAAATATCCCCCGGTCTTGTCCAGGCTGCATCCGGCACCGACAACAGCGAGATGTCCATCGGCGGAATGCTCACAAAAATCGCGGCGGCAGAAATGGTGACTTCAGCCGGGGAAACCATGGTGATCGCCGACGGGAGAATCCCCCAAATCATAACCAAAATCATGAACTGCGAGGATACAGGCACAATATTCCTGCCGCGTTCAGCTAAGCAGATGCAGTCCAAAAAGCGTTGGCTGAACTTCTTCTCGAGAACCTCTGGAAAACTTTTTGTGGATGAGGGCGCGGAAAAAGCGCTGAGGCTCAAGGGAAAAAGCCTCCTCCCTTCCGGAATAACCAAAATCGAGGGACTATTCAACCGCGGTGATGCCGTCTCGATATGTTCCCTGAACAACAATAGCTTCGCCAAAGGACTCTCGAACTACTCGTCCCAAGAACTCAGCGCAATCATCGGGAAGAAATCCTGCGAAATCCGCAAAATCCTCCTTTCAGGCGATGACGAGGCCATCCACCGCAATAACCTCGTGATCTCATCTTGATATGCCAGCCATCCATCCCGTAATGGTGACGGGGACGGGCGGGGACGAGAAGCGAATCGCGAAAGTCAAAGTCGTCCTCGAGACGGGGTGCCACATTCATTTTCCCGTCGGATGCAGTATATCGAGGTTGAACCTTGCTGGAAGATCAAGAAGTCTGCAATTGGCTCTGGAAATAAAAAATGGCGATGCCCTGATCAGGCACCGCCATTTAGTATCGCAATAGCTGGCTCTAGCGTCTTCCGCCGCCGTACCCGCCGCGCCCGCCGCCGCCGCCGCCACGATATCCGCCGCCGCCGCCGCTGCGGTCTTCTCTTGGCTTGGCCTCATTGACCTTAAGCGCCCTGCCGGAATTGTCTTTGCCGTCGAATTCCGCGATAGCTTTCTTTGCTTCTTCATCTGTGGACATAGTCACAAACCCAAAGCCTTTGCTGCGGTTTGTGTCCCGGTCCG
>JAFGFR010000094.1 GCA_016930955.1 Victivallales bacterium
AAGGAAGGAGTATCCCGAGCCACCGGCACCGCAGCAGGCAAGCTTCCAGTAGGCCGACACCGGCGTCTCGGTGTCCGCAAAGACCTCGCAGCACAGCGGTATCAGATTCCCGCGTCCGGCATGCCCCCTGAACTCATCCCTGCTCATTATTCCCATAAACAAGCTCTTCCATTTTTTGTTAAATGCACTATCTTAAGGCTCGTCGGAAGCCATCCCGGTCTAAGTTACAGCCCGGGAGGTTTTTTGCAAACAGCCCCGGAAGCTTTTGTCATGATTGAGAAGGAGAAGCAACGACAATGCCTTGGATCGTGACGACATATCTGACCATATACGTCCTCCTCACACTCATCTGCCTGGTATTCATGATCGGCCAGAAGGCCAGGCTGTCCCTTCTGGCATTCGAGCCAGCCTCCGCGTCGTTCATCGTCATGCTCGTCTCGGCATTTTTCATCGAGAGCCTGCGGAACGCCCTCGACCCCGCACTATGCGCGGTGGCTCTTGCGCTGGACATCACGGTCAACTTCAAGCTCTCACTCGAGCCCGGCCTGCTGATGCCCCTGCCGGAGGATGCCGAGGAGTTCCACGAGACAGGGACGGCGTTGGGGCTGATATTCATCGCCCCAGCATACATCATCGCGGGAAGCCTATGCCTCTCCATGCTATTTCCAAATTAAAGAGCCCGAGGCACGAAACCACGAAGCCTGAAACCGCCTTTTGTACTGCGGCGCCGCTTCTTGCCCCAACACCGCTTTGATTTTGTAACGTAGCGTCCGGTGTGTCACCGGACATTTGGAAAAAAATCGCCGATGATACATCGGCGCATAAATTAGAGTCGAACTTATAAGGAACATATGACAAACAGTCAATACTCCGTCCCTACTAAGTGATCGCTGCAATACGGATGCTGAGGACAGCGTCCCGGCTTTGATGCGATTGTGTTTTGGAGGGCCATTGCGTGTCCCGGCGTAGTCAGCTTGCTGACGAAGACGGATCCCAAATGGCCGTGTTCTTTCGGAAACTCGGCACCGATTAGATAATTTTGAGACGATTGGTAAACAAAGGAAGTGAAATGCGTTATTCAGAAGGCAAAAAGGGAAGGACATTTGTAGTGAGGCTCGAGGACGGAGACGTCCTCCACGAGGAGATCGAGCGCCTGGCGGCGGAGAACGACATTGCCGCGGCATACCTTGTCGCGGTGGGCGGCGTGGACAAGGGCAGCCGGCTGGTCGTAGGCCCCGAGGACGGAAGGGCGGAAAAAATCAAGCCGATGCAGCTCGTCCTCGATAACGTCTGCGAGGCCACCGGCACAGGCACGATATTCCCCGGCACGGACGGCAAGCCCGTCCTGCACATGCATCTCGCCTGCGGCCGACAGGGGCAGACCTTCACAGGATGCGTCAGGACAGGTGTCAAAGTCTGGCACATCATGGAGGTCATCGTCAACGAAATCACAGACTCGCAGGCAAAAAGACTCAAGGACAACATCACCGGATTCGAGCTGCTGAACCCATGACCCCGAAGAAAGAAGGATAGATGACGGACAACGAGTTTAATCCAGGAATGCGAGCAGGATGCTCCCGCCACTATGGAAAAACCCCGCTACAAATTGCCTCAGGACAGCCGTGTTGACACCGGGTCACGAAGTCATGAGGTCACACGGAGTCGAAATAATCCCAGATTCGATAGTGTCGAAAATATCGATAGTATCGAAAACCGCCTGAAACCTGAAACCTGAACACTGCCACGTGCTTGCCGCATCTAGTATGCCCCGAGCTGCATCCCTCTGTCCACGAAGAACCTGTAGGTCTCGTAGTCGCAGGTGTCTGGTATCGAGTGGTCGGAGTGCAGGATATACCCGAAGTTCTTCTTGACCACCGGGATCTTCTGCTCCAGCTCCGCCCTTATCGCTTCCAGGTCATTGGCAACCAGATTCCTCGCGTCCATTCCTCCACATAAGGATATCTTGTCGCCGTAGGCATCGTGTATCCTCAGAAGGTCCATCCCGGCCTTGATCTCTATCACCTGCAGACAGTCAATCCCCGCCTCGATCATTCCCGGCAGCAACGGCTCAACAAAGCCGCAGGAATGCATTATCACCGGAAGACCCTTCGAATGCGCGAAATCTATCGTCCTCTTGTGTCCCGGCTGAACCATCTCTTTGTACATGTCCGGCGACATGAAAGGACGCTGCTTGAAGCCCATGTCCTCATAGAACCATATCCCGTCGGGCTTGCCGCACTCGCCGAACAATATCTCCATCAGATTTACAGTCAGCTCCGAGTACGTCGTCACCATGTCCTTCACCCAGTCGGGATCCAGCGCCATGCCCATCAGCATGTACTCGTGCCCGCAGACAGGATGCATCAGCTCGAACACATTCACCCCGCCCCAGCAGAAAAACCTCTTCGCCTTGCCAGCCTTCTCCTTGGCTTCCCTGTAGCCGTCAAAGTTGATCCTAGCCCTATCAGGCTTGAGAAAAGGCTTTATCAGATCCTCCCAGCCCGGACGGTCCTTCACCGAGAAATCAACATGCTCCGGAGTCGCATTGTGCTTCTTGTGTGTCCTCAAATATGCCCCGTTGCCGTCCTTCTTAAGTACGGTGTCCTCGTCCTCCTCTATCGTCTCCGGCTCAAAGTCAATGTCCGCAACCAACTTGAATGGCCATATCATCTCGATGTCAAACCCGAAATGATCCGACAGATTCTCGCCCCCCTTTATATGACCCTCTGCAGCCCATTTGCTGCTCGTGTCACCCCAGAAATGCTCGTATAAACCTATCCGATCAACCGGCTCTCTCCTCAGTATCCTAGAAATTCTCTCCACACTCTCCATGACTCGCTAGCTCCTGTGTCGACAAAAAATAACTAAAACTTTTAGTAACATGCCGTCCGGCTGTGGCAATTCAAGTGCGGGAACTGCGAATTTCGCAGATTTTTTCTGGCTTAAAGTTTTGAACCTAAATAAAGCAGTTGCCGCAGTATGCCGTGGATCTATCCTTAAAGCGTTGTATTCAAATATGTTAACTGTCATTATTGAGATTTAACTGCTTCATCCAGGTTGGTGCAGCCCCGTAAGCGCCCATTAAGCTAAGAAACCGTGAACAGGTTTCCCGGCTTCGCCAAGGCTTCCGTCTTCGCCTGAAGGCTACGCCGTGACAAGACGCCGCGGCAGG
>JAFGFR010000095.1 GCA_016930955.1 Victivallales bacterium
GAAGTCCATTTGTTCCGGATTGGCGGTGTCGGCTGTATCTTTGGTGCCGTGCTTTTCTGCTTGTGCTTCGGATTGGCGGGCTTCCGGCGGTGACTTGATGGCGGGATCGGTCTGCGGGATGTTTTCCTTTGACCCGAGCCATTCGTCGGTCTGCATGATCGTGATGCCCAGTTTGGCGGCCTTTTTTGCCTTCGAGCTGGAGCTGGATGTGTCCTGGAGGACGAGTATGGCGGTGTCGGAAGTGACGGAGTCCACGGGCTCCAGGCCCCGTTCTCTGGCGAGATCCTCGTAATGGCTTCTTGGCATGGGCATTTTCCCTGAGAAGCATATTTTTGTCTTATCTGACGAAGTTTCCGGGAGGGATGTCTTCGATGTCTGGATGTTAAGCGCTGCGATAAGCTCGTCGAGGAAGTTTGATTGGTTGCGAAGTTCGCTGAAGAGTGCCTCTGCCCTTTCCGGCCCGACGCCGTCAATCTCCGAGAGTTGCTCGACGGAGAGTTCGCGCAGCTCGGCGATGGTGAATTTTTTAAGTATGCTGCGTGCGACGTTCTTGCCGATGCCGCGGATGTTCAGGGCCGCAAGTATTTGGTAGTCATTGGTGTTCTTTGCGTTGGCGATCTCGTTGACAAGGTTTTCGGCGGACTTCTCCTTGAAGCCATCGAGTCGAAGTATATCCTCCTTCGTCAAACTGAATATGTCCTTGAGGTTCTTCACCCCGAGAGAGTTCATCATCTTACGTATGTTTGGCTCGCCGAGTCGCTCGATGCCGATATTCCTCACGGAGGCGAACAGGCGCTGGAGGTTTGTCTCGGGGCAATCCTTGTTGATGCAGCATATTTCGGGGCCTACACGCACCAGATTTGATCTGCAGCAGGGGCATTTCGATATCAGCGAGTCGCGCCGGGACTCGCCAGGCTCGGAGTCGAGGATATAGGGTATCACATCCCCGGCTCGCTCCACAGTAACCATGTCGCCTATTTTTATATCTTTGTCAACAACGTTCTGGCAGTTGTGCAGGGTGGCATGTTTTATTGTTATCCCCCCTAGTTCCACGGGCTCGAGCACTGCGACCGGTGTCAGGCAGTTCTTGCCGAAGCTCCATTGGACATCGAGCAGTCTGGTTTTCTTTTGTATCCCAGTGAACTTGAATGCGATCTGTGCCCTTGGATGGTGCGCAGTGTTGCCGAGCGATGCCCTGTAGGCCTCGTCCGCGAGCTTGACCACTATCCCATCCATCGGGTAGGGAAGCTGCTCGATCTCAGAAAGCAGCCCAGGCCATCTCTCTCGCAGTTCTGAAAGCTTGACCCGGTAAGAAACCAGATCGTAGTCCACCATGGTCAGCTTGGCTCCCTGGCGCAGCATGGAATCAATCTCCTTCAGGCCCATTATCCCTGAGACTGCGTTGCGGGAGTTCTTGTAGATCCCGCCGTCCTTCTTTTTTATGTTCGAGTAGATTGTGCCGAAATCGTCGTTCCTTATGACGATCTCGCCTCTTGCCTCTTTGTCCAGCGGGCCCTTGTATCCCGGTGCCTCGAGCTCTATGAGAGGAATTTTTGACGACACGTTCTCGCCTTCCTCACCATCGCCTCTCGTGGCAAGTATCCCATTTGCGAAATTCGCGGAAATCCCGTCGTACTTGGGCTCGACAAGGAAGGTTTCGTCAGGCGATCTGGCGATCTTCCCGGCCCAAGCCATCAGATCATCCATTGAATATGCCTTTGCGAGCGACAACATGGGTTCGGCATGTCTGACCTTGCCTTCGCTGGCGACTTTTGGCGAGAGGAGTTCAGAGAGCAGCGGATGGGCGGGGTTGAGAGCCTCGAGCCTGCGAAGCAGCAGGTCGTACTCCTGGTCGCTGATCTCGGGCTCACCCTCGGACCAGTATAGGCGATTGTGCCGAGCGACAAGCTGTTCGAGATCCTTCTCCGTGTATTTTTCCAAGTATTCTGCTGTCATTTTTGTTATGGCTCCGCTGTGCTGACGGGCATCATCACGGCATTCATGGTGTCCTTCATCTCGAGCGAGATGCTTTTTATCCCGGAGGTCATGAAATGCCTCCCGTCAGGCTTCTTCTCGATCTTCTGGTATGCCTTCCTGACCATCTGCAGGTTGCTGTGACGATTGTCGACAGGCAGAAAGAGCCGCAACGAAAAATGAAAGTCGAAACCCGGGATTCCCGCGACGTTCAGTTTTTCCTCCAGCTCGTGACAGTCGAAATCCCCGATCTTGACCAACGATTTAAGCGTGACCGTGCCGCTGATCTTGTCGCGTGGCATGTTGGCTATGCCCTGCATCTCGAACAATCTGACAAAGGGGGCAATCCCCGCGTCCCACGAGTCGCCTACTGCCACAGCTTGGTCTGTGCCGATATAGTCTGCGATGTTGTTCTCCGGCGCCGGATGAAAAATCATGCTGAGAAGATGGATCTCGTCGGGGTGCAATTTTTTGCCGGAGTCCTTGAACGCAAACCTGCACGGCGCGCCATCCATCTCCACGATAAGCGTGACCCCATTCCATTCAGGCTCGATCTGGCGTGAGTTGATTTCCCCCCGGAATGAAGAGAACGTGAACTCCACGAGAGTGGCATGGCCGTTCTTGCTGACCTGCAGGATCTTGAGCATTCCCTCCGCGGTGGCCTTGACTGTGTTCTCACTGACCCTGTCCGGCGCAGCAGGGTCGGCAAATACGGAAATGGATGAATAGCTGTTCACAGTGGAAAGCCTGCAGTCCAACACACTCCCCGGCACCGCGGGCCTGAAAAACTCAATCTTGTGCTTCTCCCCACAACAAAGTTTCCCGGGAAACAACACCAGAATCAACAAAGCCACAGTGATCAGACGCATTTCACAACAATCCTAACGCATTTCCCACAAATATTTCACTACTTTTCAAGATCTGCCTGCTTCATTCATGATAAACTGTGCAGCCTTGGCAAGTGCTCTGGCACGATGGCTGACCTTGGACTTTTCCGTCGATGCCAGCTCGCCAAAGGTAAGGCTGTAGCCGTCGGGGATGAATACCGGATCGTAGCCAAACCCTCGATCGCCGCGAGGCTCGCGGGATATCATGCCGCAAACCTCGCCCCTGAAGGTGCTTGTCAGACCCTCCGGGGATGCCAGGGCTATTACACAAACGAATCTCGCCCTCCGGTTGGTCAGACCCGAACGGGTCTCCACATCCTCAAGCTCGTTCAGCACACGCGATATCCTGCCGGCATCGTCATCAGCATACCGTGAGGACATAACACCTGGCGCGTTGCCGAGCGCCTCGACCTCGAGCCCGGAATCATCGGACATCGCCGGCATATTTGCGAATTTCGCAGCGGCAACAGCCTTGAGGCAGGCATTTTCCTCGAAAGAGCCCCCTGTCTCTTCCGTATCAGGTATGCCGCCGGCATCTGCCGGCGAGACAATGACCACCCCGCTACCCGAAAGAATCTCGGCAAACTCAATTATCTTGTCTTTGTTGCCTGTAGCGGCCAAAACCTTCATCACACCCGACACTTCAGTATTCTCATGAAAACTTGAATCACCCCGCCCTCCCCTGAGAGCCAGTTACTCTAGTGCATACACATACTTCTTCAACCCGCCGAAGTGAGTTTCCATTGCCTCTTCAGGAAATCTGGCGCATTCTTATTGCCAGATGGATTTCCCTTGCCTTATCGATGCTGAATTCGGCATTGGATCGACTTAGACAGCTTGCCGACCCGGCGGCGAGTGCGAATTTGAATGCCTCGACAGCACCCGAACCAGAGATCATGGAGCAGAGCATTACAGCCGATACCGTGTCGCCCGCGCCGATAGGATTTACCGGCCCGCTAAGTCTAGGCAACGAGAATACGTATCGAGAGAACAACGACATGCCCGAACAGGGAGGGTTCCTGATGAACATCCGGGCATCCCTGGAGCCGTCGGTGACCGCCAGAGTCTTCAATGGAAAGTTCTTGAAAAGCGTATCCACCGCCGGTATTAAAGACCTCTTTCCGGAAAGTATCTTGAGCTCATCAAGATTTATCTTGAGCACCTCTGGCGCCTGTCTTAGCGCCGGACGGATGACACAGCAGGTGTCAACCAGAAGCGGAAGACCAAGCTTCCTGGCCATCTTGGCCACATTCGCGAAAAACTTCGCATTTATCCCCGGCGGCGCGCTTCCGCAGATAGCAACTGCCTTGAAAGACTTCATACTGCCCAAGACGGATGCCAGAAGTTTTTTTGCCTCCGCCTCCGCAACCGGCTCTGAAGGCTCGATTATCTCCGTCGCAGAACCGGTTTTGCCGCAAAGCAGAGTCGAGCATGTCCGGGTGGCAGCCTGAATGGCTTCGTTGTGATATAAAAGTTTCTCCTTGTCCAGGGTCCTGCAATAAAGTTCCCCGGTATTGCCGCCTACGAACTGGAAGATCATGGAGGACTTTCCCGCTTTCAAGGCAGCTTTTGCGAAATTCGCTGCCTTCCCTCCTGGGATGTATGAGACATTTGCCGCCCTGTTGACCGAACGGGGGCGGAGCTTGTCGAAAACAAGAATCTTCTGCAGGGCAGGATTAAGCCCGACAACCATGATCTCCGGTGATTCGCCCATTTCCGCCTTCCTCCTTATCCCCCAACATCATTCTCACCTCAGCCCTGAGGGCGAAGGGGCTGAATGGCTTGGTCATAAACGCGTTTGCGCCAGCCGCCCTCACATCCTCCTCGATATTTTTCTGAAACTGCCCCGTGAGTATTATTATCGGGACATCGCGCATAATATCCTTTTGCCTGAGCATCGAACAAAGCTCGGTCCCGGTTATCGAAGGCATCCTTATGTCGAGAAAAACCAGATCGGGGGCGATATCCTCGATCCTGTCCAATGCCCTCAGCCCGTCCGTCTCAGTTACCGTCTCGTAGCCTTCCTTCTTGAGGTTGTACTCAATCAGCTTTATCATGAAAGGCTGGTCGTCTATCACAAGTACCCTTTTTGCCATCCTAGCCCCCTTCGAGCTTGATTCCTCACTATTTCTCCCCCGTCCGATGAACGTGATTAAACAGACCTCAGGCGTATCCCCGGGTCCTCCTTTCCTGCACCCATTCCCCCTCGTGCCAAATTACGGCATAGTCAGCCCTGAGGCTCCTGTGCTGTATCCGCAGATAGAACCTCTCGAACTCCTTGAAAGCCCAAAGCATGGAAAGATATGACGAGGCATCTGACTTAGTATAACCTCCATCCCTGTTCTCCACGGAGACGATATCGTTTGCCACCGCCATCTCCTGAAGCACGGCGATATAGAAGAAGTAAGGCTCGGGCAACCTGGATACCGCATGCATGAAAGATATCATGCGGAACTCCTTGAAGTCTTCGGATATTCGAGGGGACTCGACGATGGCTTTCCCGGCAAGCTTGAATGACATTATATAGTTATAGATCCCAATGGGGTCGATTGCCATCGAGTGCGCCCCGTCTGAGTTCAAATGTCTGGCCGGCTTGAAGGATTTTCTGCCAGTGTCCATCTCGAGAAACACCCTGCATTCCACGTCGGCAATGTATGGGTTTATGAAGTTTGATGCGATGGAAACTGGCACTGATGAGCTGTTGAACTCCTCTGCAATCTTTTGTATCTCTGCGATGCTTTGCTTGATTTTTGATTTTGGCGATTGGCTGTAAACAGGAGCGGCCGCTTTGATTTTTTCCCAAAACGCAGCTAATGTACCCGCCTTAGGTTTGATTTTCTTTTTTGCCATCCGACATCCGGTGCTGTTTGAGCCTGAAAAATTCATGAAAACGAAAAGAGTCCACGTAAGTTAGCACAATCAGGAGTAATTTCAAGTGTCTGACAGCATAAAAAAAGGTGGTTTTTCCGAGAGAGTCCTGGAATGTTCCCTTGCGGTTCTTGAGAATGTGGGGCACGGCGCCACACTCGACGATGCACTGGAGCACATCAGGGGAATGGACGTGGCCCCTGCCTGCAGCGATCTGCTCTACAGATATTACAGGAGCAAAGCTTCCACGGATCACCGACTTTCCGCCTCATTGTCTGGACGTGGCGGAAAGTCGGCCCGGAGGAAAATCCCTGCGAAATTCGCACGGATTCTGGGTCTGGTCATCACTCAATGCGAGCGTCAGAGCGGGATAGGCAGGCATGCCGCAGTTGACGTAGCGGTAGACTATACGTCGAGAAAATACGGCAGGCGGGTCGGGGGATTCGTCAACGCGGTATCGAGGCGAATGCTTGACACGGGGCCATCCACGGCCGATGACACCCCGCCCCATGTGAAGCATAACTTCCCAGAGCTTGTTTACAAGAGGTGGTCCGCGAATTTCACTGATTCAGACATTGCGGGTTTCGCGGACACATACTCCCGTGAGGCCTGCCTGACTTTCCGTATTGCCCGGAGAGGCTCTGACGTCTCGAGGATAGGCGAAAAGCTTGTCGAGCCCCTATGGGCGCAAGGGCACAGCTTTTTCCGCCTCCGCAAGGGGGTCAACCTTTTTGAAAGCGACGTTTGGCACAAGGGCGAGGTTTATGTGCAGGATATCTCGACCTTGTCTGCGTGTCTTTTTTACAAGCCTTCTGTTGGGGATACAGTCTTGGACATGTGCTCGGCACCAGGCGGCAAGATGTTGGCGATCAAGGATTTGATGACTTCCGGTTTTATTGTGGGCTGCGATGTATCCTACAGGAGGCAGCTCATGACACGTGAAAACATTTCCCGCACCGGCACCGAGGGTGTGGCGCTTTCGGTATGCTCGGGACTGATGCCGGCATTCAAGTGTGGATCGGCAGACTGCGTCATGCTTGATGTGCCATGCACCGGGACAGGAGTCTTCCGCCGGAGACCTGACGTGCTGTGGACCTTCAGTGAATCCAAACTGAGGGAACTTTGCGCCATACAAATGGGGATATTGAGCGAATGTTCAAAACTTGTCAGGGTCGGGGGAATGGTGATATACAGCACCTGCAGCCTTGAACCCGAGGAGAACAGGCGGCAGATCGACAGTTTTTTGAGCGTCGACAAAGGATTCAGGCTTGAGGGAGATCGGATGCTTCTGCCGAACGACCTACATGACGGTTCTTATGCCGCGGCCCTGAGGAGGGTTTGACCTTCTCATGCCTGTATGTCCCCTGAGCCAATTTCAAAACTACCCGTGGCCGAGCGGCATGCCATTTTGGATGCGAGGCCACGCCTGAGCGGTAGGGACAGACCAGAAAGGTATGCCATATGCGCCCGGAGGTCGCAAGCTGCTGCTGCCGGTGCAAGGTCATGACTCGTGGCTTAGGTCGCTTTGCCCTCAGCGTCTTTCGTGGGGCAGGGTCGTCCCGCCCCTGCCGCGCCTGCGCTCTCAACGCGGTTCACGCGGAGTTTTGAAACTGGCTCATTCTATCGAGATATTTTCCGGGGTGAACTTGGTTCTGTGCTGCTGCGGCCCGGCAGGATACCCGAGGCTGATCAGGGAGACGATATGCATTGAGCGGGGGATATTGGCGATTTGACGGATTTTTTTTGGCTTGAACCATCCGATCCAGCATGTCCCGAGGCCAAGGGCTTCTGCGGCGAGCACGAAGTGTTGCCCGGCGATACCGCAGTCAACAAGATGGAAGCTGACCTTGGAGAGCATCGGTGCGATAGTGTGGACAACGAATGAGGTATCGGCACAAAGGATTACGATCACCGGGGCATCCTTGAGCCAGGGCATGGGCAGTCCCGGGAGAAGGCCACGTGAGCATATCAAATGTCGTTCCGCCGGGTCTATGACGATCTTGAAACGCCATGGTTGCTTGTTGCATGCGGAGGGTGCAAGGCTTGCGGCGAGGAGGCATTTCCGGATTTTCTCATCCTCGACGGGCTTGTCGAGGTATGAGCGGCAACTTGCCCTTTTCGAGACCAGCGACAGGAATGCATCGAAATCGTCCAAGAACTTTCTCCGTAAAGTAATTGTAACTACTCAGGTAATCAGATGTCAGGAGTCAGAATGCAGAATAGCCTTCGAATACGCATCCAACAACTTACTTACTTCCACCAACACTGCCGTCAACTC
>JAFGFR010000096.1 GCA_016930955.1 Victivallales bacterium
CCAGCAACATCGGGTTGCCCGGGTTGCCCCACAGCAAGGCGGCAACTGTGATTGACAGAATTATCAGTACCCCACCCATGCTTGGTGTGTGCTCCTTGCTGTGGTCAATGTGCTCGTCCGGGACGAGGCCCTTGAGCCTGGAAGGTGCGCTGGCGTTCATATCCTTCAATATCCTCACGGTCATCGGGCCTAGGGCCAGCGACAGCATCAGCGATGTGAACGCGGCTCCCGCGGCACGGAAGGTCACAAAGCCGAAAAGCCTCAAAGGACCGAACAATTCCTCATAGTCCTTAAGATAGTATAGCATTTACTGTATCCTCGAATAGTTTTCTCGGGATCAGTGCTGGACGGCCCTCGGGTGTCCCAGCCCCGACCCCGACACATGGCGGCTCAGGGGCGTTTCTGGCGGCTGTTCGCCAATGTCCTGAGCCTTAACGCGTTGAGTTTGATGAATCCACCGGCATCGGCCTGGTTGTAGACCTTGTCGCTCTCGAAAGTCGCGATGTCCTGGTCGTAGAGGCTGTACTTGGAGCGTCTTCCGCAGACCATGCATGAGCCCTTGAAGAGCTTCAACCTGACATCTCCCGAGACGAATCTCTGGCTATGCGAGACGGCGACTTGCAGCATTTCCCTTTCCGGCGCGAACCAGAGGCCATTGTACACAAGGCGGGAATATTCGGGGATCAAACTGTCGCGTATTCGCATGACCTCGCGGTCCATGGTGATTGACTCCATCGCCCGGTGGGCGACATGCAGCGCGGTGCCGCCGGGGGTCTCGTAGACACCTCTCGACTTCATCCCCACGAAACGGTTCTCGACCATGTCCACGCGGCCTACCCCGTGCCTGCCGGCTAGCGTGTTCAACTGTTTCATTATCCCTGCCGGGGAATATTTCTTCCCGTTGACTTTCACGGGGATCCCCTTGTCGAAGCTTATGACAAGATACTCCGGCGAGTCCGGGGCGCGAGAGAGGGGGCTGGTCATCACGCCGAGATCCTCCGGGGGCTCGCTCCAGGGATCCTCGAGTATGCCCCCCTCGAAGCTTATGTGCAGCATGTTGCGGTCCATGCTGTAGGGCTTGGCCGCCGTCACAGGCACTGGTATCGAGTGTTTTTTGGCAAAGGCTATCAGGTCCGACCTGGAGGAGAAGCTCCACTCCCTCCATGGGGCGATTATTCTGATGTTCGGCTCCATTGCGTATGCCGTGAGCTCGAAGCGCACCTGGTCGTTGCCCTTGCCCGTCGCGCCGTGGCATATCGCAGATGCCTTCTCCTTCCTGGCGATCTCGACAAGATGCTTCGCTATCACAGGACGCGCAATCGAGGTGCCTAGAAGATAGCTGCCCTCGTATATCGCGTTGGCTTGCATCATAGGGAATATGAAGTCGGTGGCGAACTCCTCGCGCAGATCGGAGATGTAGCATCTCGACGCGCCTGTGGCCAATGCCTTTTCCTCAAGACCGTCAAGCTCCTCCTCCTGCCCGAGGTCAGCGCAGAACGCTATCACCTCGGCCTTGTAAGTCTCCTTCACCCATCTCAGGATCACCGATGTGTCAAGCCCGCCGCTGTATGCCACTACCACCTTCATGCCAATACCTCACCGAATAAAAAAAATTGCTTTTCCGCATAGCCTGTAACCGTTTCACCGACAAGCACACCATATCATCTGGCATGGCAATCTCAAGCCGGGAATCCCATAAATATGCCATTCGCCGACTTGCACAGGAGGGGAGTTAAATGTAGATTAGCGTTGCACCCTTTGTTTCGTTACCGTAACATACTGGGGTGGCGAAGTTGAAACATCTAAAGTGCCTCCGGCAGTTTAAAGAGGCGCTGGAGACTTGACAAATGTCAGAGAAGCCTTCAGTTAAAGACCTGATGGAAGGCAGGATATGCTGCCCCGGCTGCCAAGCGCAGATTCATATACACGACTTCGAGCCCTTGCAGATGATCAGCTGCCCGGAATGTGGCGCACCGGTGTTCAACCCATTCAAAGTGAAGGATTACTGGCTCTATAAACCTCTTGGGGGCGGCGGAATGGGCAGTGTCTACCGTGCGGTTTCCGAGGAGAAGGCCGGGGAGTTTGCCGTGAAGATTCTTCCCCGCGAGAAGCGCTCCGACCCGGAACTGATAGCAGCCATCGCCAGAGAAGGCGAGATAGGCACCATTATAGGCGAGGCACCCAATATTGTCGAGGTCGTGGACTACGGATGCTATGAGGAAGAGTATTTCATCGCGTCCAGGTTTGTCGAGGGTACAAGGCTGGACATCTTCATATCAAGCGCGTCGCGTCTTTCTGAAAGGCAGGCGCTCGACATCATTCTCCAGATCACCGATGCCGAGATGCACATTGTGAACTGTGGCTTCCTCTACCGCGACATCAAACCGGAGAATGTGATAATCGTCGAGGAGACCGCGCAAGTCAAGCTTTTCGACTTCGGTCTCTGCATGTCTTTGGAGCAGGCATCCGACCCGGATGCATCGGATGCGCTCGAAGGCTCGCCATTCTATCTTCCGCCCGAGCGAATCGTCGCGGCTCCAGAAGGCGAGTACAGCGAGATATACAGCATTGGAATGCTGCTTTTCCACATGCTTTCGGGCACGACATACTTTTCTCAGGCCGAGGTCAGGGATCTGGTCAACAAGCATGTCAGTTCATTGAGGGTGGCCAGCGTCACCAATCGGCTCAAACACTGCACGCCGGAGCTGTCCGCCATGCTTGACAAAATGATCGCAAGGGACCCCAACTGTCGCTACCACAGGCTTGCCGATCTAAAAGTCGACCTCGAGCGCATATGCAGCGATGCTTCCGGATATGCCCTTTCTGAAGGCAACCGACGAGATGCGATGTCGCAGCCTTCCTCGCCGCCCGATTCAGATGATGTCTCGGGCGTTTTCCGGAGGAAGACCCTTAAGGTGCTTCTGGTGATATTGGCGGTAACGGCCGTGGGTGTGGGCAGCTGGCACCTCATGAACTATCACGCTGACAACGCCAGGATGCGTGAGATTAGGATTAATGTCGCGGAAAAGCTTGGCATATCTCCTGATGTCAGGCCTCCCTCATGTTCGTTCGAGGAGGCAAAAAGGAAGTCCGAGAGCCTTGCCCAGGAGCTGTTTTCGGTGCGTGAGCAGGGCTTCCCTGTCTTTGACGCGGGAATGGAGGTGTCGAAAATCTGCGGGGAGTTGTCAATCCCGGCGGCCATGCCCAGCCCCCCCGAACACAGTGTGCAGAAGTTAACGGAGCTTTACAGCGACAGGCTTGAGGAGGTCGTGTCGGGGGAGCTTGGGATATCTGCAGGTGAATTCCCTGAGGCTGAGGCTAGAAGGAAGGCTGCCGAGTCATTGGGGCTTGCCCTTCCGGTCGCCAAGCCTGAGCGGTCAGCGGGACAGATTTTAGAGGAGGCCGAGAAGGAGGCCGATAGGAAGGCGATGGAGAAGTTTCCCTCCAAGGACCTGGCTGCGGCAAACATGAAGGTCCTTAACACCTACCGCAGCTGCCGCGAGGGGGAAGATGTGACAATCACCGACCAAACGGGGCAGAAGGTCTCCGGCACCTACCGGGGCAGGGAGGGCAACAGGATCATCATCGGCACAAGAAAGATTCTAATCACCGACTTGCCCATGGACGAAAGAATGAAATTCGACCAGGCGCTGAGTTCGGCAAAATGTGCCGATGAAATCAAGCGCCTCAAGGACAGGTTCGACACTGCAAAGACGCAGTTCAGAACCCGGGAGCTGAAGACGCTCTCGGAGGAGATGCTCAAGGATGCCGGCTACAGGATGAAGGAGGGTAAATACGTGCATGTCTCCGAGCTCGTTGATGCGGCTGTGGAAGATCAGAGAGGCGTTTTCGAGGGAAAACTGAGGGGCATGAGGGGCAAGATCGTGACCCGTCTGGCCGATGAACTTCACAAGGACAAGTTTTTCCGTGGTCACGGGTACGTGTTGCAAAACGGGCATTGGGTTTCGCAGAAGGATGCAGTCGAAAAACTTCTTTCTGAGCGCAGGGATGCGTATGAGAAGGACAGGGCTGCCAGAGTTGCCGAGGCTCGCAGGGAGACCCTCAGACAGGCCGAGGAGAAGGTTTTCTCTGAAAGCGGTTATATTTTCGTTGACGGCAGCTGGCGGTCGGCATCGGAAGCTCTTGATGCCAGGACAAGGCTCGTTTTCTACCAGACGAAAGAATGAAGTGGCATGACAAGAAAGTTCTGGTGACGGGTGGTGGAGGCTTTCTCGGAAACGCGATCGTCGCCATGCTTGTCAGGGAAAACTGCGCAAAAATCAGATCACTGGGACGTCGGGAACGTCCCGATCTAATGCGAATGGGGGTCGAGGTCGTACGCGGTGACATTGTCGACTATGACACCGTTTTACGCGCGGCGAAGGGGGTCGAGGTGGTCTTCCATACGGCGGCCAAGGCAGGGGTCTGGGGTCGTCCGGTTGATTTCCATAATACAAATGTCGTTGGGACGGGAAATGTCGTCGCCGCCTGTAAAAGCGCCAATGTGCCGGTGCTCGTGCACACCAGCTCGCCCAGCGTGGTGTTCGGTGAGGGCAGCATTGAGAATGGCGACGAGTCATTGCTCTATCCTGACCGTTACTTGGCGCACTACCCGAGGACGAAGGCCGAGGCCGAGCGCATGGTGTTGGAGGGGTGTTCGGGAAACTTCAGGGCGGTCTCGCTCCGGCCCCATCTCATATGGGGGCCGGGGGATCCTCATCTGCTTCCGAGGGTTTTTAAAAGGGCCGCAAGTGGAAAACTTATCCAGATCGGCGACGGGAGCAACCTGGTCGATTTGACTTTCATCGAGAATGCTGCCTCAGCGCACATCAAGGCGGCCGTTGCGCTGTGGGACAACTCTTGCATATCCCGGAAGACATACTTCATCAGCGATGGGTCGCCGGTCAGGCTCTGGGAGTGGATTGGCGCACTCCTCGAGAACCTGAGCCTTCCCCCGGTAAGGAAAAAAATTCCATATCCGGTTGCAAGGTTAGCCGGCGCCGCCATGGAGACCCTCTGGCACATTCTTAGGCTTTCCGGAGAGCCTCCCATGACCAGATTCGTGGCGGCGCAGCTCGCTCATTCCCACTATTTCAACATATCGCGTGCAAGGCAGGATTTCGGCTACTTCCCGCCCGCCCGCCCCGGGGAAGCTCTTGGAAGGACCGTGGAATATTTTGCTGCGCTGTCGGGCCC
>JAFGFR010000097.1 GCA_016930955.1 Victivallales bacterium
ATTAATTTTTGTCAATTAATAAAGATATACCAATTGACAATGTTAATCAACTACATGAAGTTGCACTTCGCTCTTGAATGTAGCGCTGATGCCTCCTATGCGTATGCGGGGAACCCGAGAGGCGCATCAGTTTTGTATTTTGGCGAAGGCCTGGAATTCCGCCACTCGAGGAGGGTCAACACCTTATGGGTTGACGGCCATGTCGGCAATGCGACAATGAACGACGGGACGTTCCCGTATCCTTTCACCCATGGTAATTGTTGTTACAAAAGGCCTTGGATGGAAGACAATTGGATATGGTGATATGAGAGTCGGAAAGTTAATTATATTCGACGTTTAAAACGAAGGAAGAAAGGAGTTGGAGCATGGAGAAGGGCAGGAGGTTTTTGGGGTTGGCAATGTCGTTGGGTGTTGCTTTGTCGTCGTTCATTTCGAATGGTGCTGAAAAGGATGTAATCAACGAGGGCTTCGAGGTTGTTTCCGAAGGAGCCTATAAAGGGAGCAAGTTTGAGCTTGAGGATGGGCATGGTGTGCTGACGTGCGCGAGCACGACGAAGCATTCGGGCGGCTTGCTGCTTTTCGAGACACCCTTCAAGTTTCCCAAGGCAGAGAGTGAATTCTTATCATTTTCAATGGAAATCATTGGGATGAAGGAGCTTTCCGGCAATGAATTTGAATCCTCCGCACGTATTTTCATCAGTCCTGAACCTTTGCCAAAGTTCATTGAGCCGTATGTCCTGGAAAATGCACTTTGGGTATATCTCGTGAAAAACAACAAAGATGAATATACATTTTCCCTGTTCCAAAAAATCGACCAAAAGGAACCTGGTATGGGCAAATTGCTGTACGAGGCCAAACTTGAGGGTGGAAGTTTTCCTTTTAAGTTCGGTATTTCTTTCAACCGTGCGAAATACCGCATAAAATTTGGCGGTGAGGTCGAGACATCCAAAGGCTTGAAATCTGGGACCTTGTCGTTCTCGGATGCCTGGGGGAGCAATCTCCGGCTTGGGATGCGGATCGTGAACCACACTGAAGGAATCAACTCGCAATTGGTTGTCGACAACGTGAAATTAGTTGAAGCTGACCAGTTCTAAGGAGAAGGCAACATGTTCAGTCCAGCCAGATGCATCCTTCCTGTCGTGTGTGCGGCAGCCAGCACCTGTTATGCCAGCGGAACCGTGAAGGAAATCCGCGTCATGCCACAAGTAGGCGTGAAGATCAACGGGTTTGATGAAGTCCAGCCTATTTTCAACGCCAATGTGAATGGCTCAAGCCGTGGAGAGGCAATAGAGCTTGTCCGGGATATCAGGCTCAATGGCGCCCGCGCGTTCCTATGGACTCCCTTTAGTAAGGTCAAAGCCCCAATGACTCCCTGGGCAGCCAAGCAGTACAAGGGGCAACCCGTGTCAAAGGAAGAAGCCCTGGATGCCTGGGATAAGTGGTATTCCCAGGATTTCGACAAGTCGGTGGAAGAGGTTATATCCAGAGGAGTAGAAAGTAAGGGTTCCCAGCAGTACCAGCTCAAGTTATTCAAGGAGTGGGGACTGACGGGGAATTTAATTTTCCATACGCAGGTTGATGGCAGTGCAGATCGGCATCCCGAGGGTGTGAATCGTTATTATGGTGCCTATATCGATGCCATAAGAAGGCACGCGCCTTGGCTGAATGTAGATTTTATCCAAGTCACCAACGAGCCGAATTATCCATGGTGGAGCGGGCAGTTCAAGAGCACGAAGGAAAGTGTGGACACGTGGATACGTGTCTTCAACCGGCTTGATAGCTTTTTGCGTGAAAAATATCCCGAGACCAGGCTCATCGGTCCCTGCACGGCAAGCAGCGAGGCCTTTTCCTGGGGCGGCTTCAAGAACTGGACGAGGCCTGTCCTGAGGGATGTGAAGCATCCTATGGAGTTTTTCAACTATCATCTTTATGATGTGGGCGCGTATTCACATCTGGCCTGGATGGAGATGTTTCAGGCTGAGGCTGAGTCCTATTCCCGTCCCCGTCCCCAAGCTGTGGTGACCGAGATAAATTATGAACTGGGGAATAAGGATGCGGAAGGCAACCGCTTCCTATGGTTCGCACAGCATATTTTCACCGCACTTGACAATCCTGACAAATTTTCGGCCTTGAGCTACCACTTGTTGGCCTATCCCAATGGATTTAACCATGCCTACATAATCATGGAGAAGGATGGGAAATTCATTCCCACGGGTCCTTACTGGCTGTATTGGGCGATGAGTTCGGTGAGGGGGAGATACCTTTATGTTGACACCAATAATTCTGCGGTACGAGCGTTTGCCTGTTCCCCTGCGCCCAAGCAGCTGCTTGCGTGTTTATTCAATGACGGCGTCAAGGAGCAGGTAGCAGGCCTTGCCTCCGGCCTGCCCGGGACAGCGGGTGTTGAGAAAGTCATCAAAAGAATCGCGTATCCAGTGGGGCAGGCAGTCAAGCACCAGGAGGAGGATATAACCCGGAACCCTGATGCCTTGTCCCGGCTGGTTTTGCCGCCCGGGGCGATTTGCACAGTCAATTGGGTTTTGCATGATGAACTTCCAGCCCCGGAGAAGACCGTCTGTGAACGGGGATATTATTCCAGGACGGTGGCCAGCAGTTTCAATGACGATCTGGCCGCGTCGGTATCGGTTGACAAATTGCCGGGTGAAGACGAGAATGCCTTCCTGAGATTGGGCGTCTACAACGACGACCCCCTTTTCGCCAAGGGCTTGACAGTTCAGTTCAATGGTCACGAAATGCCGATTTTCTGGAATCAGGCTCCGGAGGAGTTGACTGTCGACAACAGGACTGCCTATTGGTTGAGCTTGCCACTCGAAGACACCTGGGTGAAGAAGGATAACGTCGTCAAACTGCTTTGTCCCGGCGCCAGTTACAGGCTGATGTTTATTTCTGTTGTGCTGCGCCAATATCCTTCCGCGGAAATCGCTAAACGTATGATGGAAGGCATCAAGGACAATCAGGTGAAGGAGATAAAGGCGACAGTTGAGAACATTGGCCCGATCATGTTTGGGGAAGCCAGGGAATTGGTGGTCACGGTGTTTAATCCCTCTCCTTCCCCGCGTCAGTTCAAGCTTAATTTTGATGTCCCGGAAGACTTGGTGTTGAAGGGTGTTGATATTCCTCAATCGGTATCTGTCCAGGGTAGCGAAAGCGTTTCTTTCAAGAGGGGGATTATCTGTGAAACCCCGCCGGATGGTGTGGTCGAGGGCAAAGTTGCCGTACGGATCGCCAGTCCGGGAATGCTGGAGAAGGAATTGTCATCCATTGTTACTGTTTATCCGGAATTAAATGCGACTAAGACGAACGAGCCGGTCAATCTCAATCCGGACCAGGAATTGTGGCGGGATGTCAAGCCGATTGTATTCGAGGCCACCGGCATCAAGACCTCCACGGAATTGAGATGGGACGAGAACTTCCTTTATGCGAGAATCGCTGTGCATGGTGATTTCCAGCCGCAGGCATCTGACAGCATCGGCGGGTTCTGGATCAAGGACTCGATCGAGTTTTTCATTGACCTGAACAACAGCAAAGGCCGGATGTACGGCAAGGATGATCGTCAGTTCTTTGTTTGCCCGGTAGGGTTGGAGGGTGCCGTCGAGCCTTTGCGCGGCCACGTTGTCAGGGAGCAGCGCGGGGACTTCGTCGAAGTTGTAGACACCATATCCGAGCCCCGCATACAGGCGAGCTCACGATTGGAGAAAGAAGGAGGTTATTCCATGGTATGCGCCATCCCGTGGAAAATCATTTCCCCCGATTTCAAGCCTGTAAAGGGAACTAGAATCGGTCTTGATGTCGCAATGAACCATGCACGGAGCACCGACAATATAGCTTTGCATACATCTATCATCGGCCTTAAGGGCAAACCTTATCTGCGTCCGGACAAATGGGGAATCCTGACACTGAAATAAATAGCGATCAAAATGAGGAGAAATGATAAATGAAGGCTGTATTTGTAGGTGGCGGCTCTTTGAGGCTTCTCGGGATACTCCGCGGAGCGTTGAAGGAAAGGAAGGTTTTCACCGGCGGGGTCATCCATCTTCACGACCTGGACGTGTCCCGCGCCGAGGCGATGGGTAGAATGCTGATGAAGACCCCGGAGTACAGAGGGGTGAACTGCGAGATAACCTGGGGCTCGGATTTGGAAAGGCATCTTGGCGGGGCCGACATGGTGTCAGTGATTCTCCGTGCCGGCTCCATGATGAGCTACGAGCTTGGCGCGGACGCCTCAATTAAAAAAGGATTCGCCTCATCCGACAACATTTCTCCGAACGGTGCCTTTCTTGCTCTCAAAGGAGGGCCGATACTGATGGATTTGGCACGCAAAATGGAACGCCACTGCCCCAACGCCATTCTCGTGGATTTCGTCAACCCCGTGGCTGTCCTTAGCGGCATGGTCAACAACCACACGAAGATCAAAGCAATGGGGGTCTGCGCGGGCTACACAAACCACATGTGGGATCTCTCGCGCATACTCTATGGACTTGATGAGCAGCTTGATGTATTCGATGTCGATGTCGCCGGAGTAAATCACATCAGCTACATCGTGAAGGGAACAGCGAAGGGGAAAGATGTCTTCAAGGAACTGGACGCAGTGCTTTCAGCCGGATGGGCCCCTCCTGAATTGGGCAGACATCTCCCTGCAAAGACCAGACGCAGCATCATCAAAAATAGCCTCGGAGGCATAATCAGATTCTACAAGGAACTCGGCGTCCTGATCTTCTCCACCGAAGGTGACGGCATGCAGCATCTCGATTACGAAGGCGCATTCAGGCGCGACCATAAGAACTGGAAGCCAAGGTCGAAGGCGGAGATCAGGGCGCATCTCAAGTCGGAGTCAAAAGCCAGGGTGAAAATGGATATGTCATTCAGGCGGTGGCTAGGGCGCGAGACCCCCGACAAGTTCTGGAGCGAACATTGGAGGACTGGGGATCTCGTGTTCAGACGCGAAGACAACGACATCTTCGTCAAGATCATGAGGGCTATCGCGGGAGCCGGGAAATACAAGGTGGCGGTCAGCAGTCTGAACAGGGGGGCCGTTGAAGGTTTCAAGGACAGGACAGTTCTCGAGTATTCACAGACCATCGACCGCGGCAAGATTGTTCCGGCCGGTAAATATTCGGTCCCTGATGTTGTCTACGGCATCACCTCGTCGCTTGCGACCTACCAGACAATGCTCGGCGATGCGATCGCCTCGGACAATCCGCAGCTGCTTGCACATGCGCTGATGGCATATCCGATAAGGCAGTACTCAAATGCCTCGAAACAGCTTTACAAAGAGCTCGCAAGGATAAATCTTGAAGAGATCCAGCCCGGCTTGAGGGAGGTGGCGGATTTTCTTTGATGGATGGTCATGTCAAAGGGCAGACTCAATCCGAACTTGACGGGCTCGGGCAGCATTCATTTCTTGCTTCTACCACGGTGGGAGGACAATAGGAAAAAGGAGAACGCTTATGTTCAAGGATGGCAGCTCATCAATGTTTTCACAGTGGACACGGAATCTGTTTGTGGCGACATCTGTCGCCTGCACGCTGGCCTGGAGACTTGATGCCCAGGTCTTGTTCGATGATTCTTTTGAACAGGCCAACCAGTCATGGTCGGGGCTTGAAGTTTCGGACGGACAGGGGATGGTCGTGAATAAAAGCATCGGAAAGCACAACGGCGGAATCGCAGTTCTACAGGAGGTTTTGCCGAGTTTCCCTGATGGCAGCACGGCCATTCGTCTGGAGCTTGTCTTCAAGGGCATGAGCGCCCAGCCGGAAGGGGGGGCGACCGGGTCGGCGCGGGTTTTCCTGGCGCCCGAACCACTGCCGGGCTTCCAGGAGCCGTACGTCATGCCTCATGCCCTTTGGTTCAGCCTCGATTTCCAGGACGGCTTGCCCGTCTCGTTCACACTCTACCGCAAAGCAGATCAGGAGCAATTCGGCTCGACACTTTACAAGGCGGAATTGTCCTCCGGGGATATGCCTTTGACTATCACCTTGGACGTTTCGGCGACAAGCTATCGATTGAACTTCGACCGCGATATCACCACCAGCCAAGGGGCGCGGTCCGGCCTGCACGGGCTTGATAACAAGGTGTGGACGCGGGGTGCGCGTTTTGGCCTTAGGGGAGTCAATCATATCGAGGGTCAGGCGGTGCGTCCGATACTTGGTTCGGCCAGGTTTGCCATGGTTCCATTCAAAGATGCGAGTCCTTTGCCGTCCGCCGGGGATCACGTGGAGCCAGTGGAACCATTCCGGATGATATTTGATCCGACATTGACCCGGGCAGTGGAGGGATACGAGCAAGTCCCCAATGTCTTCGGCATCACCGTCAACGGCTCGACTGGCTTCGACGCAGTAGGTCTTGTCCGTGAGTTGAACCCCAACAGCGCCCGCGCCTTTTTGTGGCCGATAATGCACGGTCACGGGCCAGACGGCTTCGAGAGAATGCCGGTAACTCCGGGACGCGCCGCCCAGTTCGGCGGCATACCCTTGAATCGACAGGAACTTCAGGATAAGATTGATATTTTTTCCTGTTTTCAAGTTTCAAGTGCAACTCGTTGTTAGTTTATTCTCTTGCGGCGAAGCCGCTCTTAAATGCGCATTATCAATC
>JAFGFR010000098.1 GCA_016930955.1 Victivallales bacterium
AGATGGTGGACGATTTCATCTTAACCAGAACTTCACCATGGCCGGGGGACCGGACAGCAAATTCCTTCAGTTCCACCGTACTGTTGCCGGGCAGGATCGCCCCATTCATTTTCTTCATGGAATACTCTCCGTCTTTATCTTCATTTCACGCTGTTGAATTCGAAGCCTTCAAGCTTAAATACGCACGCATACGGCAGTTGCGCAGGGCCTGCCAGATCTGTCCGGATCTTCAGCGAGCGGTCAGCCTGCACCTCAAAGGGAACGGGCTTGTCCGATCCAAGCAGCCTGATGCGGGCCCGGTCGGCGGCGATCACACGCAGTTTTTCCGGCGAAAAACCGTCTTTCGGCCAGCCCAAGGGGATGATGTACAGGGTCTTATGATCTTTGCTCTGGGTGTAGCGCATGTCCTTGGCGGAATATTCTATTTTCAGGAACTTGCCGGCCTCGCTGAAACCCCCTTGGGGTTCTTTCGTGGGGCCTTCGCCGTAGACATCCCAAGGGCGGGTGTCATAGATGCCTTCACCGTTGATCCGCATCCAGTCGCCCAACTGGAGCAGCACCTGCCGCTGGTCGTCGGGGATGGTCCCGTCGGCTTTGGGAGAAATATTCAGCAGAACAACGCCGTTTTTGCTGACGGTGTCGATCAGGGCATGAACAACTTTTTCGACCGTTTTGATCTTCAGATTCTGCGTATAACACCAGCTTCCCGTGCTGATGGTATCGTCGGTCATCCAGACGCGCGGGCTGGAACCAGTGGTGCGTGCTTTTTCATGATCGAGCACCGAAAATTCCAGCGGCATGTCTTCCTGCTTGCGGACAATGACCACGTCCTTTTTCCAATGCTTGGCGGAATTAAAGTAATAGGCGGCAAATTCGAACCGGGCCTGCTCGGGGATTTCGTCGAGCCAACTATCGAACCAGATAATGTCTGGGCGATATCTGTCAATCACTTCCTTAAGCTTGGCCTGCCACATTTTGATAAATTGCTCCCGGGGTATATAGCCGTACAGGATTGCGTTTTCGGGGTTTCCGAGCAGCGACGGAAAATATTCCTTTACAAACGAGTAATGGCCCGACCACTGGTTGGGCTTTTTCTCCCAGAGATTGTTGCGGGCATGGTGAAAGGTCGTGATGAACCGCATCTCCTGCTTGTGGATCGCCTTTTCCAACTCGCCGGTGATATCGCGCCCTGGCCCCTTGTCTTTGGCGTTCCAGGGTGTGACCTTGCTGTCCCACATGGAAAAGCCATCATGGTGTTCGGCTACGGGTCCGGCAAAGCGGGCTCCTGCCTTTTTGAACAGCTTGGCCCACTGGTCGGCATCAAAATGCTCGGCCTTGAACAACGGGACGAAATCGGCATATTCGAATTCGGCCGGGTCCCCCCAGGTTTTTGCATGATGGGCATATTCACTGCCCTTGATATTGTACATGTTCCGCGGGTACGATTCGCTGCCCCAAGCGGGCACAGAGTAGACGCCCCAGTGAAAATAGATACCCAGCTTGGCATCCCGAAACCACTCGGGGGCATCCTCATGCCGGGACAAGGAATCAAGCTTAGGCTGATACGGCTCTTCAGCCGCCTTAAGGCATCCAACTGTCAACGTGCTCAGCAGTGCAATTCTCAATATAAAATGCAATTGAATCATAACAGTTCTCCTGTTTTCCGCCCTCTCGAACTCAGGGAGGCGTGATCAGTCCGTTTAAATCCCAGAGGTCTTCCCATGTCTGGTTGTCTTTCCAGAGGAAAACCTGCCCCTTGATCAGACGACATTGTTTATCAATAGCAGCGATCTTCGCCATGTCTGATTCGCTAAGCGGCGCAGAGACGGCGGCCTCGAGGTTCTCCCGGTAATGATTGACCGAAAACGGGATGGGGATCTGGCCCCGCTGGATCGCCCACTTAATGCAAACCATCGCAGGGTGAGTACTATACTTCTGGGCGATGTCAAAAATAGCCGGATCCATCATGTCCACCGTGTCCTCTTCCGTCCGGTCCCGCTCCGGCCGCCCGGGTGAGCCAATCGGACAGTAACCGATAGGCTGAATTCCATTCTCCACACAAAATTGAAACAACTCCGGCTGCTGAAAATGCGGATGCAGTTCCATCTCATTAAAAGCCGGCTTAATCTTCGCGTCCCGAAGAAGCAGTCGGAGTTTGGGAATGGTCATATTGGAGGTGCCGATGTGTCGAACAATGCCCATTTCGATCAGGTGTTCCATCTGTCGCCAGGTCTTCATGTAGTCCTCGTGGATATAGGGCTTCGCATCAGGGCTGCGGGATGATACATCACATTTGGGCGGATGAAAGTTTGGAAAGGGCCAGTGCACCAGGTAAAGATCCAGATAGTCCAATCCCAGATCTTTAAGCGACCGCCGGCAGGATTCAATCACCCGCCCATGCATGTCGTTCCAGACCTTGGAAGTTACCCACAGTTCCTCTCTTCTAATCAAACCGCCGTCAAGCACTTGGCGAAAAACACGTCCGATCTCTTTCTCGTTGCCGTACACGGAGGCACAGTCAATATGACGGTACCCGACTGACAGGGCGCCTCTGACCGCTTCGGCCACCTGCGGCGGGGTTACGTTGTCTGAGCCGAACGTCCCCAGCCCGAT
>JAFGFR010000099.1 GCA_016930955.1 Victivallales bacterium
GCCGGGGATCGTGGCCAGCTTCTCCTCTTGATGCCCCAGCTTTGGGACAGCAGAGAGAAGTGCTCGGGTGTAGGGGTGCAGAGGAGACTCGAGGATAGCGGCCGTGTCTGCGGCCTCGACCGCATGCCCGGCATACATCACCACCATCTTCTCAGCAAAATCCGAGACTATCCCGAGATTGTGGGTGACAAGAATTATGGACATGTTTGAACTCTCGCGGAGCTCGCGCAAAAGATCCAGTATCTGGGCCTGAATCGTGACATCCAGTGCTGTTGTGGGCTCGTCGGCCACCAATATCTCGGGTTTTTTAGCGAGCGCCATGGCGATCATCACGCGTTGCTGCATCCCGCCGCTGAGCTCGTGGGGATATGCCCGCATTCTTTTCTCAGGCTCTGGTATCCCCACTTGACGCAGGAGCTCGATGACCCGGGGAACGATGCCTGACTCGTCGCATCGCTCGGCGACGGTGAGCGCCTCGGCAATCTGGTCGCCAACCCTGAAAACCGGGTTCAGCGACACAGAAGGCTCCTGGAAGATGTAGCTGATGTAGTGTCTGCGAATTTCGCGAAGTTTCTTCTTTGATGCGTCGAGCACGGATTCGCCGTTGACAGTGATTGTCCCGGATGTGTATCTTGCCGGAGGCTCAGGCAGCAGTCTGGCCAGCGAAAGGCAGGTGACGCTCTTTCCGCAGCCGCTTTCACCCACCAGCGCAAGTATCTGACCCTTCTCAAGATTGAACGACAGGTCTGTCACCGCCGGAAGCCAGGCTCCATCAACCTGGAACTCCACTGACAAATTCATCACATCCAATATGCACATCAGCTTACCTGCCAGCTATAGTGATCATCTTTAGCCGATTTCAAAACTCCGCGCGGCCACGGGGAGTTTTGAAACCGGCTCTCTTGTATGAACTCTCACACTCCAACCTCTCTATCGCCTTTAATATCTGTCAGTTTATTTTTTTGAATATCCTGTATACCTCGGGCTTTTTTCTCAGCATTGCAAGGTAAACCCCGGAGAAGTCTTTTTCAAAGAGGATTTCATGTGAATCCCGCAAAAGAGTAGGTACCTGTGAGAACAGGTAGTTTGTGTTCGGGGGGTTGACCCCTATCATCCATACGCGTTCGGCCTCCTTGCACCGCGCGATGATCGAGTCGTAGTAGTCGTAGAACTCCATCTCCCGGGTATAGGTCATGTTGAACACCGGAACCCTGCCGTAGAGAAGGTCCTCCTCGTCGATGTCGTCCCAAGAATGTGGAGCTGCAGGCGTGTTGTTGATAAAACGAGGCATGAAGTAGAAGCTTTTGAGCGGAGCCTTTACGTACTGCTTGACGATCTGCGAATCTGTTTGAGGCACCCAGTTCTCCTTAACAAAACCAGAGCGCATAACGATGATGTCGCCTTCGGAAAGGCTTTCGTTGAGCACCTCTATCGCACCCCTCCAGTTGTGCGGTATCCTGTAGGAGAATCTGCCCTCATGCTTGAATGCCTGTACGCTGACCCCGCCGATGTAGGCGAAGACTATAAACGATGCCAGGAAGGCGGCCAGGTGAATACTTTTGATCTTGGATATCAGCACCGCCGGTATAAGGTAGAATGGAATCAGCGATAGCAACATGTATCTTGCGTCCATGAATGATGAGCCCAGTGTTTGTGTGGCGATATAGGCGCATGCAGGCGGCGCGGCGAACCATGTGAGCAAGAACACGAGTGTCTTGTCGGACATTAACCGAAAAGGCTTTGTGGTGCCGGCTTTCTGGACACCCTTGTGCCCACGCAACCTTTCCCAAACTGCCATCATCGTGAAAACTGCGGCAAACATCGAGACTATCCTCCAGTCAAAGAGAGTCGAGAACATCTTGATGGTGTCATATATGCCTCCGGGGCGCAGCCAATTCCATTGGGATGACTGTGTCATTACCGGGTGGAGATGCAGCATCCCTGGGATCATGAGTATGCCGATGGCGACTTGGGAGATGATCCAAGACGATATCCTCGGCTTCATTGGCGAAACACTGCCCGCCCGGTCGGAGTCCAGGACGTAGATGTGCCTCAGCAGCAGGCAGAACACCCAGAGGTTCTGGAACAGCAGCAACGATCCGAATATGTAGTTGGTGTAGCAAAGCAGCGAAGATAGCAACACGTACGCGGTGAACCTCCATATCGATGGCGCAGCAAGGATTTTCACGAAGTATATCTGCGACGCAATCGAGAATGCCAGTGCCAGCGAGTAAGGTCTGGCCTCCTGTGCGTAATAGACCTGGCTGATGTCAATTGCGCAGAGTATTGCCGCCAAGGCCGCCGGCAGCGAGATGAGTTGACTGCCGGCCTGCGACTCCACGGAGTCGACGCGACATGCCCCCCATTCTATGACAGTCGTGCATAGCTTGTACACGAGCAGTACGCAGACGACTGAAGATATCAGCGCGATGACCCTTAACGAGTGCTCGTCATGAGGCAGGAATCTGAGCACAAACGACTGCAGAACATAGAAAAACGGCGACTGCCCCTGTGTCGGTGCGCTGCGCGCAAGGCATTCCGAGACCGAAGAGGTGTTGGATATCCAGTACGTGGCAAACTCGTCAGTCCAAAGCGACGACACCTGCCTCTCGGCAAGACGGAAAAACAGAGCCAGGAAAACCAGCCCCGCCGCACCCGCTATCTTGAAAAATCCCGCCCGCATGCGAGGCTCCGATGAATTCCAACACCCGACTCAAAATGTCCAACACCCAATGTCCAAGTCACCAATAACGAAATCACACAGCAAATCATCGGGTTCAGCGTTGCCGAAAATGAGAATATAGATCACATTATGCCGAAATCAAGGGAGCCAATTTCAGAACACCTTACCTCGGGGAAATTAAAGTGGCGCCATGTTGAGGGAAATGAAGGGATTTCAATCCGTCTGTTTCGGATAACGAGAGCGGCGACGAGAAAGGATTACGAGTAAATTCCAAACGTCAACCGCTATCGTCGCCGCTCTCCTCAACCGATTGCCGGCGCCACCTTCATTTTCCGGTGAGCCTCACAATTCCGAGGCTAACTCTTGTCTGCGAGATCAAGAAGTCTGAGATTGAATGGCTACAACCTGATGACCTCAAGCACGTGGCGCCGCGAACCATTTCTGTGTCCGCAGGCAGATTTTCACCAGCATGAGCATGACGGGGACCTCGATGAGGAC
>JAFGFR010000100.1 GCA_016930955.1 Victivallales bacterium
AAACATAGGCGACATCGTTGCCATGCTCGCCAAGGAACAGAAATCGACTCCAGGGTATAGATAATATTTATCCAAAAATTTTAGGTTCTTAGGGTCGGCAGGCGCTTCCCCGATGCAAGGGCCAATGTTTTCAAGGAGATTTCCGCCGTGCTATGCGAGCCGGGTTTCAACTCCGAGCTCGTGCTCAAGACCGGGGCATGCTCCGAAAACACGACAAACTATCTTCGACTCGCCGCCGAGGTAGAATTCTCGAGATGGAGCTGCGGTCTCTCGATAAAGGACAAGATTGCATCACCCTCCACCGTAAGGGAAAAGTCTTTGTGCCAAGTCACAGAGAACTTTCGCAGTTGAGTGTCATATTAAGCCTGTCGACACCAAGTGCGCATCCGGCAGAATGCGGGATGCCGCGATTAACAGCCTCCATGAACTCTTTGTTCTCCTTGTACTCCTCACTGCTGTTGCCCTTTCTGACATCTGCGAATTTCGCTAATCTCTGTCGGTGCTCCAGGGGGTCGGTAAGCTCGGTATAGGCGTTGGCTATCTCAACCCCCCGAATGTACAGCTCCCAGCGCTGGCAAAGAGACGGATTCTCATCAGACAGTTTGGACAGTGCTGCGAATTCCGCAGGAAAGTCAATGAGCACTACCGGCACCTCCTGCGGCAACGACGGCTCGATACGGAAAGAAAGCTCCTCCTCGAAGACACCGAGTGAAACGGCATCCGACATCTTTAACCTGGAATATCTGTCGAATGCCTCCCCCACTGTCATCAAGAGCCACTCGGCACCCAAGTCAGTGGCACTGTCGCCGAAAGAAAGCCTCGAGGCACCAGATACAGCTTGAGACACATCGAGCAACATTTCGCGGGTGAAGGTGATAAGGTCAAGATAATTCGCACCCACGACATACCATTCGAGCATGGTGAATTTTTCCCTGTGCAGCCTGCCGCTCTCATTCGCCCGCCAGCAGTGGCCGATCTCGAATATATCTCCGGAACCACGGGATAAAAGAATCTTCAGGCCAATCTCGTGGGAGGTGCGGTAATATCCTCCCCCCGGGGCGGGTACGGCATCTATGTAGGGCTCCGGCAATGGGCACGACACCACTTCGTCAGTACTTGCCTCGCGGAGTCCTCTGGAGAGGAGAAAATCCCTCAGCGCGTCAGTGGTCATGCCTTGCTTATTCGTTCTGCATACTCACCGGTTCGAGTGTCTATCCTGACAATATCCCCGCGATTCACAAATAAGGGGACTTGTATCTCATAGCCGTTGTCCAGCTTTGCGGGCTTTGTGACGTTTGTGGCGGTGTCGCCGCGCGCGCCGGGCTCAGTGTCGGCAATCTGCTTCTCAATGAATATCGGCAAGGTGATGTCCAACGGCTGTGAGTTGAAGAACAGAATCTTGCACTCCGCCTCCTCCTTCAACAAATAAACGCGGTTGCCCAGCATGTCCTCACCCAGACGGTACTCCTCGTAAGTCTCTGCATCACTGAAGACATAGAACGCCCCGTCTTTGTAGGAGTAGAACACCTCCCGCTCCTCAAGGTTCGGACGATCAAGCTTGTCAACCGCACGATAAGTCTTGTCCATCGTGTTGCCGCTGATCATGTTCTTCAGCTTGCACCGATAAAGCGCCTGCCCCTTGCCGGGCTTGCAGAACTCAAAATCCATGATCGCCCATGGCTCGCCGTCAATCTCCACCTTCAACCCCTTCCTCAAGTCCGAAGCACTGTACATGTCTACTCCTGTGTACTGTCGTCAACTTCCATCTCAAACATGATAACCGTCTCGTCATCCCCGACCAGCTTGAACTTCTCACGCGCGACCTTCTCCACAGCACGTGGATTCGTCCTGAGGTCATGGATTTCCTGATGCAGCTCCAGGCTCTCGTTGTGCTTTGCCCTCAGCTCGGCCTCGAGTTCGGCGACCCTACCGCGCATCCTCCGAAGCTCACCCCAAGTCCTCAGCAACATGCCGCCGCCCACAAGCAACACACCCGCCAGAAGCACATAAAATATGAGATTAAGGGTCTTCCTCATCAGGCACGACGCTCAGAAGCTGTCGTCATCCAGGTCATCAAGATCATCTATATCCCCACGCTCATCAACACCATCGTCAAACAAATCGTCATCTTCATCGGCGAATATCGTCGACGGGGTAAGCATCATCCCGCACTCGGGACAGCAGCCATCCTCGGCATCCACCGCAGTCAAAGAAATCTCCACCTCGCAATACGGGCAAATCATCGCTCATCCTCCTTGCCTTTCTCAAACCACAATCCTTAAATACCGCGCTAAGAATAGCCCGGTTTTTGAAAAAGCCAAACAAAAATTCGATGTCTAGACCTGCAAACTCATGAGAAATTCTATATTAGTGGGAACTTTTTTCATTTTTCCGATCAACAGTTCCATGGCTTCGACCGGGGGGACACCGTTCATGACCTTCCTCAACGCCCATATCCTGTTCAGCTCATCGGGATGAAGGATCAGCTCCTCCCGGCGAGTTCCGCTCTTCTCTATGTTTATTGCGGGATATACCCTCTTGTCGGCAAGCTTCCTGTCAAGATGGAGCTCCATGTTACCGGTGCCTTTGAATTCCTCGAAAATAACATCGTCCATCCTGCTCCCTGTCTCGATAAGGGCAGTGGCTATGATTGTCAGGCTCCCCGGGCAGTCCTCGATGTTCCTGGCCGCACCAAAGAACCTCTTGGGCTTGTGAAGGGCGTTCGAGTCCACACCACCAGTAAGAATCTTCCCGCTATGAGGCTGCAGTGTATTGTAGGCCCTGGCAAGCCGAGTGATGCTGTCGAGCAATATGACCACATCCTTCTTGAACTCGACCAGTCTTTTTGCCTTTTCGATGACCATCTCGGCCACCTGGACATGCCTGTCAGGAGGCTCGTCGAATGTCGAGCTGACGACTTCAGCCTTAACACAATGCTCCATGTCGGTCACCTCTTCGGGGCGCTCGTCAATGAGAAGCACTATAAGCGTCACCTCCGGGTTGTTTGTGAGGATACTGTTGGCTATCTTCTGCAGCAGCACAGTCTTCCCGGTCCGAGGGGGAGCGACTATAAGCCCTCTCTGCCCCTTGCCGATGGGAGTAAGCAGATCCACCACTCTTGTGCATAGGTCCTCCGGGTCCTTCTCGAGGATCAACCGCTCGGTCGGGAAGAACGGCGTAAGGTTCTTGAACGGTATGATGTCCTTCTTCTTGTCCGGGGACTCGTCGTTTATAGACTCGACCTTGAGCATAGCGAAAAAGCGCTCCTTCTCCCGCGGCTGTCGAATCTGGCCAGCCACAAAGTCACCGGTCTTCAAAGAAAATCGCCTGATCTGTGACGGGCTGAGGTAAATATCCTCCGGGGAGGGAAGATAGGAATACCCGGCAGACCTGAGGAAGCCGAAGCCGTCTGGAAGGACCTCAAGGTGCCCGTTGCCGTACATCAGACCGCTCTTCTCGGCATTCGCCTTCAGTATCTCGAAGATCAGGTCGGGCTTCTCAAGAGCACCAAGCCCCTCGATCCCCAAATTCTTCCCCATCTCCGCGAGCTCCTCCATCTGCTTGTTTTGGAGATCGGAGATGTCCAGGCTTGGCGCAGTCTTGTCCCTTATGACACCATCAACAACCTCCCCGCCCTCCTGGATCATCGAAGAATCGTCATCATGGGCGAAATCGCGATCGCCGTCGAAATTCTCGTCGTTGCGCTGCTGCTCCTGCCGTATATGCAGGTAGTCGTTGTCGCTGTCGGGGTAATGTGGAATCGAATTACCGTTTCTGTTGCCGTGCTTCACCTGTTTGCCCTTCTTGTATGGTTTCTTTGTCTTTCTAGGTATTGACCCGGTGAATGCAGGGGCCACATCATCGACGATCTCGTCAAATTTCTCTCCGTTCATTAATCTACCTTACCTTTTGATTGAATTATTCAGCTTGATTTTACACTATTTAGAAGCAGTGTAAGCTCTCTGTCGAGCCTCTCGCACTGCAACTTGAGCAATTCCTTCCCGCCGTTGTTGACCAACACATGGTCCGCCTTGCCTATCTTGTCCTCCAACGGAGCCTGAATTCCTATGAAAGCCCTCGACCGGGCTTCAGATATCCCCCTTCTGGCCAGCCTTGCCATCCTCTCGCCAATGCCGGCATAGACCAAAACTGTCCTGTCGAAAAAACTCCCCCAACCCACCTCGAAAAGCAATGGTATGTCGAAGGCCGATTTTACACTTTTCCCGGCGCGCGCCCTTTCCTCGGCGACACGTTCCAGGACAAGAGGATGCAACAGGTTCTCAAGCCATACACGTCCGTCATCATCATCGAGCACCATTTGCCCCAGAACTGCCCTGCTTATGCTGCAGTCGGAGCCGATGACCGAGTCCCCGAATCTCGCGCGAACCTCACGGCCAACATAGCCGTCGGCATCACCTAGGAGGGAGTGGCAGATACCGTCGGCATCATTCGTCCTCCATCCCATCTCGGCCAGAAATCCCAATGCCGTGCTCTTCCCAGAACCGATACCACCAGTAAGCCCCAGAAACACAAGCATCCCTCCGGCAAAAAAAATCCCGTATCCCCTAATCATATGGAAAAAACTTTGCGATTTCAAGCACCTAATGCCCATGGACTCTGAGAGTCAGCCAGACGACAGCAGGCAAACCACAAATGGAAAAAATATCCGACTACAGCAGATAATTGATTTGCGGAAACAGGCTCCGCAAGTATTGTTAACTTGAATCACCTCTTGATTCAATTTACATGAAAAATGCGCGATTGCAAATGAAAACAAGATTTTTTTGGGAAAAATTATGCAACCTAGAGTTTTAAGTGAGGAGACCATAGCTTCGGGGCGTTGGCTGGAGCTCAAGTCGCTGGTCTGTTCAGGCCCCTCCGGGAAGGAGCACACATGGGAGTATGTCAACAGGCGCAACTCCAGAGGCGCGGCGGCACTGATCGCCACACTGCATCCCTCAGGGAGAATCCTGCTCGTCAGGCAGTTCAGGCCTCCGGCGGGGGGATATGTCATAGAGTTCCCTGCGGGCCTGGTAGATATCGGCGAGACTCCCGAGTCCACCGCACTGAGGGAACTCAAAGAAGAGACCGGCTATACAGGAGTGGTCGCAAAAACCGCCCCGGCATCGCTGAGTTCGCCGGGACTCAGCGCTGAAAAAGTGAACATCGTCGTCATGGACGTTGACGAGAACGCACCGGAGAATGCAACTCTTTCCACAAACTTCGACGAGAACGAGCATATCGAGACCTTCGCGGTGAGACTTGACGAACTCGGCTCCTTCCTCACCGAAAGACTGAAGGCCGGAGACCTCATGGATGCCAAAGTCATCGCATTCTCATCTTTCGCACAGGTGATTGGAACAACGGGAAATACAAATCATGATTGATGGCATCAAAACCTTCGACCTGAACTATCCTGGAAGGATTATTTTCGGGAACGGGTCCGCTGGCAGGCTGCCAGATGTCCTGCCCCACGAAGGGAAGGTGATGCTTCTATCCGGGCCGAACACAGCAAAATCCAAGGCCTTCGAGGAAACAAAGGACATCCTATGTGAATTTGATATTGCCGATGCCTCCGGGATGTGCTCCCCGGAGCCATCCATCGACATCGTCAGGGACATCATCGCCTTTGGAAGGCAAAACAAGGTGAAATCCGTCGTCGCCATCGGAGGAGGCAGCGCGATTGACGCCGCCAAGGCCGCCGCCGGGATCATCCCAACAAAAAACGACATAGCCGACTATTTCAAAGGCACCGTGAAGATCACAGGAAAGGGGCTCTTTCTCGCGGCGCTGCCGACCACTGCCGGCTCGGGCGCGGAAATAACGCCCAACTCCGTCATCACCGACCCGGGATCAAAAATCAAAAAATCCATCCGACACAACCTGCTCATCCCCGATGCCGCAATCATAGACCCTGAACTCACACTCGGCACACCGCCGCATGTCACAGCGTGCAGCGGACTCGACGCTCTCGTCCAGGCCATCGAATCATACACCTCGTCGTCCGCCAATCCGGTGTCAAAACCTCTCGCGAAGGCTGCCGTACCGCTGATTCTGCGGTCGATCGTAAATGCATGCTCCGACGGAGGTGACTTGACTCACCGCGAGAACATGGCCGCCGCAAGTCTGCTTTCGGCGCTGTCGTTCTCCCAAGCCGGGCTAGGCGCCGTCCACGGCATCGCACACCCCGTGGGATCTCTGCTCACAATTCCCCACGGCATGGCATGCGCAATCCTTATCGTCCCGATCATGAAGTTCAACTCCGAGACCTGCAGCAAATCGTATTCCGAACTTGCCGCCGCCTCCGGCCTGTCACCGCTTCCCGAAGCCCTGATCAACAAAATCTGCGGAATTCGCAAAAAACTCTCCATCCCAGAGAATTTCAAGCGCTTCAAACTCGACAGATCACATTTCCCCTTCATCATCAGGAACTGCCGAAGCAGAAGCATGGAGTGCAACCCCAAACACATGCAGGACGATGATGTCTGGAAAATTCTCTCCGATCTGACCTAGCCTATTCCCTCCGGCGTGAATCAATGACGATCCGCGAACGTTCAGGCAACAGTTTTTCGGGGCTGGCGATGGCCGAGAAATCAGGATGTCCTGCGATACTGACCGGGACTGCTCCCTCATGCCTGAGGTATATACAAAAAGAACTGTGTGCCCTTTTTCTTCCCGCTTTTGACGAGTATGTTCCCGCCAGCATTTTTGAGTATGGCATATATCGTGGCGAGCCCGAGTCCTGTGCCGGTCTTCTTCGTGGTGAAGTACGGCTCGAATATCCTGCTCTTGATCTCGTCGCTGAGTCCGTGGCCGGTGTCGGAAACGTCTAAAATGACGTAGTCCCCGGGCTGTATGTCAAGCTGTCTGGAGTATATCTCGTTTACCGCCGTTCGCCAGCACTTGACGGTGATGTCGCCTCCGTCAGGCATCGCGTCACGCGCATTCATTATGAGGTTCAACAGAATCTGTTCGAGATGGGTCTGGCTAACCTTGAGTTTAGGCAGGGAATCATCGAGATCGACGTTCAATCTTATCGTATGCGGCAGGGATTTCTTCAGAATCCCGACCATCGTCGTTATTGTCTCGTTGGGATTCGTGCAGGCGATCCGCTCGCCACCATCCTTGGACTTGGAAAACTCCATCAGCTGCCCTGTCAGCCTGGCCGCGTTCTGAGCGGCCTTCTCGAGGGCATCCATCTCATCGATCGCTCCACCCTTCATCTTCATCTTGATCATGCTGACATACCCGAGGATGGTGCTGATGTAGTTGTTGAAGTCATGGGCTATCCCCGATGCCACCATGCCTATGGAATCCATTTTCTGCGACTGTATGAGGTGCATCTCCAGCTCGGCCCTCTCTGTGATGTCGTGCATGACACCTCGCGTGCCCACAATCTCCTTTTCGTCGTCGTACACCGGCGAGGCGTTCACGCTCATCACCCTTACCGAGATGCCATCAAGGCACATCGAGACCCTCATGTGGCTCAGCCTGCCGCCTTCGTTGACCATCCTGGCGAACGCGTCCTTGAAGGAGAATGTCTCGGAGCTGTCAACCAGCTCGATCAAGCTCCTTCCCTCGAATGCCTCGGAGGATATGCCCCCCACATGCTCACGGGCGAAATTCAGGAAGGTGAACTTTCCGCCGCGGTCAGTCTCGAATATGATGTAAGGGAAGGACTCCATGATCGCCACAAGCCGCGACTCGATCTCCTTGCGCGCGTCACGGCTGGAGCTTATCACACCCTCGAGTATCCCGACATACCGGTTGCCGAAAAAACGCTTCAACAGCGAAAGCGTCACTATCATGAAAAAAAATATCACCAAGGGCACGGCATAGACTATCGGGAAGCCCTCGGATGCCATCCTGATGGCCTCGCGAGGAGCTTCCACGCACATCACCCAATGGCTGAACGCATCCAAGGGGACGAAGGAGTAGTACACAATAAATTCCTCCTCACTCCCGTCGCTCAAATCCCTCATATACGAGTCGTGGCCGCACCTCCTCGCCAGCGCCGATGACATGAAGCGCCTCCTGTCAAGGGAAAGATCGCCCCCCCCCCATAGTCGGAACACTGCCCTGCTCGTATACAACATGCATGCTCTGGTCGAACACCCACACGTACTCATAGTCTCCAAGAGTGACATCACGGAATATCCGCTTGGCCACAAAATCAATATCCACAACATAGCAAAGTATCCCCGACAAGCCGTTGCCTTCTTTTTCCAACACCGGCGACATCAGGCAAACGACCCTGGCTCCACCGACGTTGACAGGGGGAGTCGTAATCATGCTCCCGGGATATTGTGCCATTTTGGCAAGATAAGGCTTCAGAAGTTCTTGGTGCCCTGCGAGCATGTTGCGGGGAAACGCATTTAGGACTTCACCTTCCGGCGACAGGAAGATCGTCGCCCTCACACCGTCGGGAGCCAGCGTCCCGGAAAGGACTTCAAGCCTTGCCAAAAATCCTTCATCGTCAATGGCAGCTCCCTCATCTCCGATAAAGCTGCGCTGTGTCTCAATCATCCGGGCGACATAAGACTCCAGAAAGGCGCTCAGCGACATCGTCGAGCACTGCACTTTCCGCATATATGAATTGTAGGCACTCGTGCTGGCACTCAAGTACAAGGACACGCACAACGCAAGCACGCCTACGCACACGAGCATAAAAGCGACGAAGAAACTCCGGTCAAGCAATGCGCTTGCCCGCATGAAATGCTCGATCTTCCTGCTCTTGGGATCGTCCATGTGATCAGCCTTTCAAACCTTTGTCTACAACGGCGGAGACAATTCCTTTGTCGAAATAGTTCACCGACATGCCTGCGTCAACGACAATTTTGGCGGCGTTTATCCCGGAGGATGCCGGGCTGAGCAGGAAGGCCGCGGCGTTCGCCACCTCCGAGGTCTCCAACGCACGTTTGCGCAAGGTCGCACTCTCGGCATACAGATAAGGTTCTATGTATCCCGGGATGCCCGCCGATGCCGATGTCTTCAGCAAGGATGCCCCGATGCAGTTCACCCTGATCTCAGAATCCTCGGATAAGGATTTCGCCAGAAAGCACACCGCCGAGTCCAGCGCGGCCTTGATCGGCGCCATGTAGCCGTAGCTCTCCGCAGCCATCGCCGTCGTGGAGATGGACATGGCAACGATGCTGCCTTTTTTGTCCATATTGCCCTTAAGTCTCCCCACGAGCCCCATCAGTGAATAGCAGGATATCTCGAACGCCTCTACAAAATCTGACCTCGCCGTCCCGTGGAAAGGCTGTATCCCGTCTGCGAATCTCGCAAATGCAATCGAGTGCAGCAATCCGTAGATTGGAGAGTGCCCGTCATCTACCCAAGCGGCGAGAGAATCCAAATCGGCATCTTTTGACACGTCGCAGAGGAAAACCGGCGAGTCGGGAAAGGTCTTCTCGACAAATGCCTTCTGCTCGGGAAGTTGTACAGAGAACAAAAGTTCTGTTCCGGCGCCACGAAGCACAGAGGCAATGTGGCATGCCACGCTCTTGCGGTTCGACACGCCCGTGACCAGCACTCTCTTTCCTGAAAGCCCAAGAAAATCCTTCACATCATACTCCGTTGAATCAAATCCCCCCGGTGACCTCAAGCACAGTGCCCGTGATATATGCCGACTCACGCGCCGCGAGGAAAAGCACTGCACGCGCCACCTCATCAGGCTCGCCGAAGCGTCCGACGGGGATCTGCTTCTTGTATTCCTTAAGCATCTCCTCGGGAAGGTCCCCTATCAGCTCCGTCCCGATAAAACCCGGGGACACGCAGTTCACCGTGATC
>JAFGFR010000101.1 GCA_016930955.1 Victivallales bacterium
CCTCAGGACAGCCGCGTTGACACCGGGTCACGAAGTCATGAGGTCACACGGAGTCGAAATAATCCCAGATTCGATAGTGTCGAAAACCGCCTGAAACCTGCATGCCGCGGCGTAGCTCGAAGAGCGAAGCCGGGAAACCTGCATGCCGCGGCGTAGCCCGCAGGGCGACGCCGGGAAACCTGTTCACGGTTCACGGTTGAAAAAATGCTTTCCGAGTGTATTTTGTCCGTATGAATGATAAAATCCCTAATGTCAAGAAGAAGTTGATTTGCATTCTTGATGCCGCCTGGAGGGCAAGAGCCAGTTTCGGCACGCTATTCCAGCAACCCTGCGACGGGGTCATGCAAGTATGGCGCCATGACCGGAAGGATCTGCTCAAAACATACAAAAGTGTGCTTGACGCTTTATGCAGCGAGCTCGATGAGCTTCTTTCCGGCGGCGGCATTGCGGGGCGATCCAGCCGTTGCACCGGAAATGTCCCCGACTCGGTGGACTATCTGAACCATTTGGTCGCCATGAGTCAGGGGGTGCCCTTGTCGGAGATACTTTCGGCCGGTATTCTGGACATCATGACAGCGGGCAGCCTTTTCGAGCCAGAGGGACTTGACAGCATCCACAAAGACAAGTTCTTGGAGTATCAATTCGATCACGGCTGCGTTCTTTGCGATATGGGTATATCCGCAGTCAGGGATTATTTCAACATTCTTTCGCTGATGGGGAGCAAACATGGTAAGCTTTCAAGGATAAGGCCCGAGGCGGCGGATTTCCTTGCCGTCGGGCCTCTTTTCTCCACAGGCCAAAAGTCTGATGGAGGCAAGATACTCCAGGCACTCCGCGACAAGGCGCGCGAGATAGACTCATTCAAGGACGGTCGTGTTTTCCGCTACTCGGAGGGCATGTTCATACCTGCGGTGCTCTCCCCGATAAGGCCAGTCGGCAAGTTCTACGGCTACCGCGATGCCCGCGACCTCTTCTTCAGGCATTTCTCGGATTTCGCATCTCGAGGCGACAATCTGCCGTTGCTGATATCAAGTCTCCCCGGGCTGGGAAAGACGCACATGACCATTTCGCACGCATTGCATTTCGAGAGTCTCACTCTCGTGCTTCCAGAGGCATCGGAGCTGTCCAGGCCTCTGAGCAGGCTAATGGACATGCTGGCTGCGAAGAAAAACCGCAGGTTCGTTATTTTCTTCGACGATATAGACACCCGCAAGGTTGACTGGTACTTTTTCAGGTCACACGTCGGCGGCAGTTTCCTGCTGCCCGATAATATAGCAATAGTCATAGCCTCGAACTATGAGTTCCCGGCGAACATCGCCAGCCGAGGCAGGGGGTTCACCTTCCACATATTCGACGAGATCGAATGCCAAAAGATGGTCGAGGACTTCCTGATCGAGAAGGGTATGAGGTCGCCGCCGCCGGCCCTGGTGTCCGTCATCGCGGCCGACTATGTCGAGGATTTCGGACAGAAGAAGTTCGGGGAGCTGAGCCCGCGCACGCTGGTGAGATACCTGGACATATACAACAAGGATTCCAAAAAACGGATGAGGATGCTGGAGCTTTCACGCGAGGAACTTATCGCCAAGCCAGACTCCACATGTTTCTACGAGGCCAACAAGCTAGTCAACGAAATGCTGCGTAAATCAATTTGACGATGATGCCCCCAGAGCCTGTCATAGTTTTCGACGACGAGTATTTTATGAGACGCGCACTTGTCCAGGCAGGCAACGCCTATGACGCGGGCGAAGTTCCTGTGGGTGCCGTGGCGGTAAGGGGCAATACAGTCATAGCCTCGGCACACAATCAGGTCGAGACCCTCAGGGATCCCACCGCGCACGCCGAGATACTTGTCATAACTCAGGCGGCAGCCGCCGTGAACGACTGGCGGCTGGACGATGTTGACATATACGTGACCAAGGAGCCCTGTGCGATGTGCGCCGGCGCCATGGTCAATGCCCGAATAAAAAGACTGATATTCGGCATGCGCGATCCCCGTGCAGGCTGTGCCGGGTCGGCTCTCGACATAACTTCCTTCCCCGGAATGCTTCACTCGGTGCAGGTCTCACAAGGTGTGCTCGAGGAGGAATGCAAACAGATCATACAGAACTTTTTCCGCGAAATTCGCGGGATGTCGGATTGAAAAGTAGGATTCCCAGACTATCTTTGCACTCCCGAAAGACATGCGACCGTGGCATAATGGTTGTGCTCCAGCCTTCCAAGCTGGTCATGCGGGTTCGATTCCCGCCGGTCGCTCCAGACCGTCAGACATACAAATGCCTGATTTGTAAATCGTTGACTTTCGGTCCAATCTCAAGACTCCGCATGAACCGCGTTGGGAGCACATGTGCGGCAGACGGTGCGGCGAAATGGCTGGTTCATACCTTAAGCTGTCTGTGCCCGCCATTTCGCCGTGGCGCGAATGCCACGCCGGATCAGTCGGGACAGACTAAGCAGGTCCCACTTCCGCATCGGCGTGGCCTCGCATCCAAAATGGCAATCCGCGTGGCCACGGGGAGTTTTGATATCGGCTCTAATGATAGAGATCTTGCAGGCCGCGCGGTCGCCTGTGTTTTAACGGCAGAGTTGACGGTAGTGGAGCGGGGTCTGTAGGATTCCGCCGGATTGCTCGAAAAACGTGTCATCCAGGATGTAGACACCTTCATGGGGCTCGATCCAGGAGGCCCCGGCGCATGGGTGGCAGGCCTTCATTGCCTCCCAGTTCCTGTAGTTTTGGGAGCCGTTTGACTCGCAGACGCCAATTTTCACGCCCGGCAGCGCCGGCAGTCTGGCGGCGACGTTCTTATTCCAGTCAACCAAGATTGGATTGACCGTGAGGTCAGCGCAAAAGCATGGGACTTTTGCGTCATGGCAGACTTTGGCGATTTTCAAACTCATGCTCATTGTTTTGGCGATTGGCTTCAGCGCCACCGCCTTGTAGCCGAGTTCGATTCTTTCTTGCGCATCCCTGTCGGAATGTGCGCTCTCGTCGGCAGCAACCCTCACCGGGATATCCGCGACATCAATCCTGAGATGCTCTGGGAACGGCTCCTCGATAATAACGATATTTTCCAGCGCCCCGATGTCGGCGCAGTGGTCGAGAAGTCGCATCAAGCGGTCCCGGCCGTCGTATCTGCCGTTGGCATCCAGATAGTAGGGTATCCGGCCGGTGTCGGTGTATGGGGTGTGGGAATGTTTCGCCACCGCGTGGATTTCGCTGACGCGGCGTTTGTCCCACTCGAGCATCTTGTCGAGGTCGCCGTCGCCGTCCGGATCGGCACCTATCTTGATTTTCAGAAGAAAATAACCTCCTTTGAGTGAGTCGCTGATTTTCTCAATCGGCACGTTGTAGCTCATCAGGGGGACATTGGCGAGTCGTTGGTGGCGGGCCGGCAGAGCCTCACGGAATTTACCCGGAACCATGTCGTCAAAGCTGGCTATCCCCTTCTCGGCGCAGTAAAGCATCCAAACGGCATTGTCCACCGCCACCATGGAGTTGGCGGCGAAGGTTGGACGAAGGGATGGGTTGCAAGTGATCCGTTTGCCGTATTCATAAACTTCGTTGAAGATGGTGTCGAACAGGTCAATTGGGTTATCCCATTCGATTCCTTCCGCCAGTTTCAGGGCCTTGGCGGTCATCAGGAACATCATTCCATTGCCCGCCGCCTCGCTATTGCCCGCGAAGACTGCGGAGTCCGACCATAAAACGCTTTGGGTTCCCAATCCCACAGCTTCGGTGCCGTCAGCTGAGCGGACTAGAGCGATGGCCTGCCATAACTCAGTAAGGTAGCCACCCTTGAACCCGAAAGGGCTATTGAGCGGCTCGCGCTCAAAACCGCAACTCGTTTTCTCGATACGCATATTCACTCTCCGATAACAGGGCAGATAGAATGTTGGCGACAGCTTGACAACCGTACTCTCCAAAACCATTGTGTCCATATGACATAACTGAACCTTCAGCCGCTTATGGGAACTCGAAGCCGTCCGGCAGTTTGGTGTCCAGATTGTTCCAAGGGAGATGGCGCAGGAATTGGTCAAAAGCCTCGGTCAGCGTTTCCGCGGCGACACCAGTTTCGGAAAAATGGAAATAGCCGCCGGTCTGATCGTGGTTTCCCTTCAGACTTTCGATAAGATTGAGCCGTATCGGGCCGGGAATCCTGAAAGGGTCGATTTGCCGACGCAGTCCGATACCATCGGCCACGCCCTGAAATATCATCTCCCGCGCCTTGGCAGGAGTATGCGAGCGAGCCTGATACGGACTGAGGGATTTTTTTACCGCCGCAGCTCCTATGCCGGGAATCTTGCCGGCGACTTCCCCCACGAGCAAGTCATCACCGCTGACGAACACGGCTGGAATTCCGAGATCACCGGCCAGCGCCGCCGCCATGCTGGCTTCGCTGAGGAAAATTTCCCCGTTGTTCACCTCCCAGCGGGAGTGTTGCAA
>JAFGFR010000102.1 GCA_016930955.1 Victivallales bacterium
ACAGGTATGCCCGCTCCCGCATCGGCGTGGCCTCGCATCCAAAATAGCAGGCCGCGCGGCCACGGGTAGTTTTGAAATTGGCTCTAATGTGAAAATCATTTAACTACACCGAAGAAAAGATCATCCATCCAGATATTGTCTTCAGGGGCGGATCCGCTTCCCAGGATGAGAAGGGCTTTCGCCGCATCGGCAGGCGCCGTAACGAGCATTTCAAATTTCCCGTACTCCGTCAGAAGTGAAGGGTTTATCATGTCATACTTGATGAAGCTGCCATCCTGTCTGCTCCAGTTGATCTGCATGCGCCCCTTAAGGCCGTCACGCACGGCGCGGTAGTGGACAACAAGACTGTATTTCTTCCCACCCGTCACCGGCCTGCCTGCGGCAAGGTACTGCTTGTCGCCTCCAAGCACGATGACGGATGTCGTTCCGGAATGGGCGTTATCCTTGGCATCGTCCCAGTGGGGGCCGTTGACGAAATTAAAGTTCATCTTATGCTCCTCGAAAGAAGGATCCTCGATTAGATTCTCCCCTTCCGCCGGAGCCTTGACATCAGCTGGCCTGGCAGAATTTTCAGGAGTGGAAATTGCGGCTGGCTTAAGACCTCGCCACTTTGGATACTCGGGGATTTCGACCGTGTCAGATGCGGATTTCGCGCCAGTCTCGTCCTCCACCAGCCCATATGCGACCATTTGTTCACCGTCCTTTGGCGCCGGAACCGAAAGCACCCAGCCGCCGTCCTTTTCTGTAGCTGGCTGCACGGCCCATGTGGCGGATCTGTTCGGATCATCTTGATTCCTGCCGAACCAGAAGGTCTTCACCGGCATAGTCTTGAATGCGTATTCCACTCGGGTCAGTTTGGAAGGGGCATTGACTTTCATCGTAAGCAGAACCTTGTCCCCATCATTTTGGGCATCCAGTGCCGTGATTTCCGGAAACGCCGGAGCTGTACCAAGGACTGATTTGAAATAGCGCAGGGGAATCTCTTCGTTCAACACCTGGGAATGATTGTCATTGGGCAGCATGATCAATCTTTTTGGAGTTGGAATCGCGCGATATGTGTGAAGGACAATCGGCATCCAGAAGAAAATGTCGTCAGTTCCGGAAAGCATTAATACGCTGGACTTGTAATCCTGCATGTAATGTTTTGGATCGAGTAGGGCAAGCCAGGCGTCCTGATCTTCTTTGGAGGTCATGGCAATGGGTCCGAAGTAGCCTCCGAAAAACCCCGGCATATCCCTTATGAAGCCACATCCGTATTTGACTGCGGCCGCCTTGAGCCCGGGCTCAAATCCAAGAGTTAGAAGCGACAAATGCGCGCCGGCGGACATCCCTGACAAACAGAGCTTGCCGGAGTCCACTTCCTGACGGCTACGCAGGAACATGAATGCGCGACGGACAAATCGTACGCCGTTGGTGATTCCATCGACCTCAACGCCGTAGCTTTTCCATCCGTGAGGCGGCGCCTTTTCCTTCTCTCCCTCAGGCAGGCGCCTGGCCAGATTGCCAGGGCTTATGAATTCTGAGCAAGGCGGCTTACGGGGTTCTTTACGTTCACTGGCTGGACCGCACCAGTCAATGGATATGCATGCGAACCCGTTTTTCGCATAGAATACCGCCGCGTCGGGAGACAGAACTTTCAAGCCTGCGCCATGAAGCTGTACTACTCCGGGATATATCCCCTCCTTTTCCGGACGACAGTAGAATCCATATATCCTCGTCGGCTTGCCGTTGAACGGCGCGCCAGCAAAATACAGTTCCGTCACCTTTACGCCGGAATCGGTCTCCTCTGACATGACCTCGATGTCCGGAGGGAGTTCCTTGAAATCCGGCACCAAGAAAAAACTTTCATCAGCATGGCATAAAAAACTGAGCCCGACAATCCCCGCGATCAAACAGTAGATGGTCAGCCATTTCGCCGCACCGTCTTCCGCGCCTGCGCTCACAATGCGGCTCACACGGAGTGTTGAAATTGGCTCTTCTGCCATAAAATTTCTCATTTCTGTCATTTCTGCACGCCTCGTTTTATCGAAATTCATCGCTTCCAAAATCGGGATTCGGGTTGAACCCGTAAGGCTCATGGTTCAACCTCCTGTACCAGGAGCAGGCATCAGCGCTTGGGGCAGTTGTAATATTTTCAGGTCGCCCGGATCGCTTATAGCCAGCCAGAAGCCGTTGCCGGCGTTGCCTGCGTGAATCTTCATTAAAATAATGTTCTCTCCCTTCTTCAATTTCGCCGGTATCTTCATCTCTCCCTTCCCCGGCGACTTGATCGGTCTGTCAAAAGGCCTTAGTACCAGTTCTCCATTCAGCCACACCTTTGCCCAGTAGTCAACGCCGAAACTAATCTCGACATCCCTTTCATCAGGGCTCTCAATCGAGGCGGTCGCGTAGCTTATCATACCGCTCATCATCCCAAACGTCGTATATAAATCCACGTAGTTTGACGCATGCGGGTCGCACAGATTGCCCTTGGCATCCGATCCACTGACCGGCTTCCTCCACTTTACGGCCTTATTATCCAGTCCCTCGTATGCCTTTGTGAAGTCCAGCTCCTTCTCGGGCCCTAAAACCTCATCCATCCTTCTGGAAAACTCCTCGGTCTTCCTTGTGTCTGACACCGTTGGGAACGGCCCTATAACCATGAAGGAATCAGGCTCTATATCCCTGTACACCGGATCGAGCAGCAAATAGAAAAGAGAACTTTTTTTATCACCCTTTTGTGTCGTCACATTTCTTATCCCCTGCCCGATGGCAACAGGCTTGGATATAATCCCCTCGGCATAAAGGTCTTTGTTGATCCCCTGAGCCTCTATTCCCCCCCCATCGATTGAGATAAGCGGCCTCTGGAAGGAATCATCTGTAACGGACGAATACCATATCCGGTATTTGTTCCTATAAGGGATGTCAATGCTGAATTTCGTCTCATCATCGCATATAAATATCCTTGTCCCGGACAGCGCTTTTGTTATCTCCCCCGCGTCAGCCACCCTGCCTCCCCCATTGCCCTTGGCGTTCTCCATGATCTTGTCAGGAAGCATCGCCTTCTCGGGAATACCCGGCATCTTCCTGTGAAAAAGCCCCTCGGGATAGGATTCCAACGCCTCATATGCCTTTATGAGGTATCTGTGCAGCAAAGCCTGTCTTGTCTTCCAGTATTTCCCCTCTTCAAAAAGTTTTTTCGCTTCAGTGATCTTTTTTTCAGCATTCTTCATATCCACAGGCGAGATCGGCAGGATGGTTATTTCCGGCATCTCCCGCTTTATCAGGTTCTCAGCATTCTCGATCAGCTTCTTCAGGGCATCTTTCTCCTTCTCCGGCACTTTCACGTTTATTGACTTTGGAATGACGCCTGAATCGTCATGATAGGAGATCATCTGGTATGGATCGAGTTTTATTTTTAATGCGTTATTTTCCGTTATTATCTTCTCATCCGTTGTGATCCTTTTGATTTGCGGGGCTCCTGCAAACGACACCTCCGCCTCAACGGGATAATATGTCCTGTTGACGACATAGAAATACGTCTTCCCGTTCTCCTTACCATGCCACAGCGCTACAGGGTCTGTGTTTCCCAGAGCTTTCATGCCGATATCCGGCAAAGCCCTGTATTCGGGCAAAAACTTCCTCAGATACATCGGCTGGCCCAGTTCATATCCATGATTCCCATCGGAGAGCCACACGATATTCCCGTCCGCCATAGCGTTCGCAAACCTTTCAAGATAGTGTATCCCGGCAGGATTTACCGTCGCATCGGGGAATATCGTCTTGCCGTCTGATGAAACTGCCTGTGCAATTTCATTTGACGAGTATCCGAGCTTTTCAAACGTCATATAAGTCCCCTCGTGGTTTGTCCCGAAATACAGGGCGGCAACCGTTCCATCCCCAATAGACCTTTCAGATACTTTTATCTGCTCAGTTGAGTTCGTCTGATCCCTTGACTCAGCCACTTTAAGAGGCTTGTCGTCGCCACGGTTTCCACCATCCGGGTAACTTCGGCTACCATATATTCTGACAGAGGGGCTTGCGGAATACAAAGACGGATCAATCCCTGTTTCCTTCAACACGCCGGCCCAGCCCTTTGTCTCGTAGTCCTCCGATGTCGCATCGCCCCCGAAGTTCGCATCGCACAGGAATAAATGAAATTTTATGTCCGGCCTCGCATCTGTCAGTATGTTGGCAAGCCTCTTATGATAATCGGCTATCTTTCTGCACCTCCAGTCCACCCATTCGTCGTAGTTTTCGGACATAAGGTATTCATACCGCCTCTTGAATCTTTCCGGTGTATCTTTATCAACCGGAATCTTTATCCCAGTCTCCTTTTCAAACAATCCTATCGTATAGTCCTCATACCCCCAGTTTATCGAGGCGAACGACTGAAATCCACCAAAACACCAGCCCATAAACCGCATTGAGATCCCTTCAAACGCAGGAGAGTCCTTATATCTTTGTGCAATCTCCCTGAACACATCCGACACCCATTCCTGAACGCCGGGGTGAACAGAGTTGTAGTATGGGTTGTGGTTGCTTTTCTGCCCGAACTCCCCCTGGTTCGATACAGTTAGCCAAGGCTTTCGCGGATTGTCATCGTCAAGAGTCCCTTGCCCGCCAAATCTTTTGTCAAGATATTCCATCAGAACAACGTTGGGCGGTATAAACACATCTCCCACGAACTTCATTCTATATTTTTCGCAGGTCAAAAGCATCAACCTCATCACATCTTTTTTTATCGGTTCCTTCAGTGTGGCCGGGCCAGGCGGGAGGATGCCGATTTCATAGCCAGGTATTGTCTTCCCCGGCCAGAGCATCGACTGATATACCGCAATCGTCGGATTCCACATGTTTATGCCCGCATAATTTGCCAGTTGCCCGACCCTTTCAGCAGGCTTCCACAGATTCGACCATTTGTCGCCTTCCGGCATCGCGCCATAAAAATTGAGATAGCGGAGCGGTTCCTCCTGATATATCCCATAAAGACGTCCGGAATCCTTCGCGTCCAATACTGGGAAACCTTCGGTTATACGGTAAATATTGACTTTGCTCACCGCCGCCCGTTGTCCGCTGTCCCAGTTGTAAAATATTAGCCGGGGATCCTTGTCGCGCGGGAAGAAATAAAATTCCTGAACCAGCATCTTGCCCGACAATGGATATACACCGCCGGAAAAATATCCAAGCGCCGGTTCCGAGGGGCCATATCTTTCGCAAAGAACTATCGGACAAGTCCTCCTGTCGTCATCAGGATACTCTATCTCAAGAAGATATGGCTCCTGGACAACAGGCAGGTCTAATTTATAGGCGAACCAGTCGGCGGCTTGCATGCCCATTTCCCTTCCCCTATCCCCGGATTCCCTGTAGCAGCCGAAACCAGCATCCACCACCCTTGTCCTCCCCTGAAAATAGTCAGGCTCCATCTTCGCCGCGTCAATTGTGCCAACAAGCTCCTTCTTCAGTTCTTTTGAGACTGCAATGTTTTTTTTAGTGTCAATGACCAGATATTGAACAATCCTGTCGCAGGGATTTCCGCCCGCATCAGTTATTTTGACATCAAACACACCCTCCTCTGTCGTCGGGAAGACAAGCGCCTCATTGTGATTTCCATCCCCAGCAGGTATCGCTATCTCTTTTTTTACTAATTCCTTGTTCTTTTCGACATCCGTGACTGTAAGGACGAGATTTGATTTTTCGTTTGATTTCGAGGATACCAGTGTTGCCGGGAATTCCTCTCCCTTCCTGAAAACAAGGTGATCCTTTTTAAGTTCAAGGGAAACCATCCCGGTAAGGTCCTTCGAGGATACAAGGGAGAATTTGGTCATATACGGAAGGCCGGGATGCCAGGGCCTCGAGAATCTCAAGGCGTGCGCGCCTTCCGTCAAATAGAGATTCAGCACCTTGAAATTGCCTCTCTCCTTAGTGTTTTCCCATACACCGCTCTCGAACGGTGTATGAATCAAGAAATTGCCGTCTAAAAACAGGTCGGTCCTCCATTGGGTCGCGGTGACATATAGCTCATACCAGCCCGTCGAGGGAACTTCAAACGTGTATTCCGCATCGCCAATACCTCTCAAGAAACCGCTCTTGATGACATCTTCCCTACCTTTCTCATCCAATGTCGTGGAGCTGAACTCAGCCGCTTTTTTCTCCATTTGCCACAGCTCCCCGGCGAACATCGCTGTGGTCAGAAGAGATGCAGTCATGCCCATCGCCAACGCAAACCATCTAATTCCTCTTGTCATCTCGGCTTCTCCTTGTTCGTTTGTTAAAACTTCATAGTCCGCGTATCCACAGGGGAGCCAATTGGCTCAATCGCCTTTTGCTCCCTTTGTCTTCGTCTCAAGTGGCAATGATCCTGGGGTGATCTCAATGAATGACACGCTTGAGGCAGGTGCGCTAAAGCCGATGTCCGCCATGCCGTCAATCACTGAAAAGACACCTCCATCCACTTGCTGGAGCTCGGCGCGTGCGTCCATTCCCCCTTCCCTCTGAAAGAGGTGGAATGCATTGCTCACGCTTTCGCTCACTAGCCATCGTCTCATGTGGAGCACCTGTGTCCCAAAAAAAGTCTCGGCATCCCGAATACGCAGAATCACCGCTTCGCGCGTGGCGTTGTCCACCGGCGGGGTGCTCTCGGGAATCCGGCTCCCATAATTCCACACCATCACAGTGACGCATTTCTTGCCCTTGTCGGCGGAGGCGAAGCAGTTTACAGTCTCACTGCCCCGCGTGGCCTCCACACGTGTGCCCTCGAGTCGGGAAATCATGTCCAAGACATGATACGTGGCTTTGGGGTAAGGCTTGCCGAAAACTGAAGGATTCACGAACAGGCTCGGCCAGCCCCAGATATTTTCCCATTTCCCGTCCTCGGCCTGCCTGCGCAGGTCTGTCGTGACCAAATACAAGGCTCCGTCGACCCCGCACTGGAGCATGGTGTTCAGGAATGCCGCCGACCACGCTGCGCCGATGTTGTTGCCGTTGACCACTGAGCCAGGGTCATTGGTCGTCCGGTAGCTCGCCCCCCATTCAGTAATCCAGATCGGCAACCCAGGGCAGTGCTGATCACGGGCATTCTTTGTCGTCTTCAACATCTCTGTAAATGACGGGTAGGTCGCAGGATATTCCCCATCCAAAGAGCTAATATTGCCGTAATAATGTATCCCCATAAAATCGATCTTTAGTTTTTGTTCGCCGCAGTCGCGCAGAAAACGCTCCGCCCAGTTGAAGTCCCCGAACCTGAATGTGAATGCCCACGCTATCGCCGGACCTCCCAGCGTCACATGCTTCCCAGGATGATCCTTCTCGAACTGCAAGGCGGCGAGCGCGACATTCCTGTAGAGACTCAAGTAGCCCTCGTACGCCACCCGTGAACCCATTGCCGGCTTCGGCGGGAAGGGATGGACGGCGCCGCCGATATCTGGCTCGTTGGCGACTTCAAAGCGGGCATCCGGGAAATTCCGGGTGACGATGACGTATTCGAAATAAGCCTCGCAGTATTTTTGGAACTTTGCATAGTCCTTCGGGCCAAAAACAGCATGTGCGGACTGGTTGCCGAAAAGTCCGCGCTGCGACTTGGAAATGTCCTCTACACCGATGCGAAGCTCAGGCAGCATCCCAGTTGCAATTATTATATGCGGATTGGCACCGATTTCACGGCATGTCGCCAAGTGGGCAAGCAGACGTTTTGGATCGCCGACGACAAACTTCCCGTCCTTGTTGAAACTGCCAGGCAATGGATCCACGTTGATGCAACGAATTGCTTTGATCCCAATTTTCTTTATGCCGTCAGCCGTGTCGGCATTCGGCTCGAACTCCCAGCCAACCCCTGAAGCCAGATGCTTCAGCTGCCGGACATCGTCTTCTCCCGTGATACTCCACGGTGCTGTAGGCTTGAGAAGGATCATAGACTCGGCCCGTGAGACCAAAGGTTGAACAAGCAGAGCGCCAATAAGGCATATCCCTGAAAAATACCTTGATGCCGCATGCATATAACTGTACCTCCTGTTAGGTGTTTTGA
>JAFGFR010000103.1 GCA_016930955.1 Victivallales bacterium
AACCGTGAACCGTGAACCGTGAACCGTGAACCGTGAATTGTGAACCGTGAACCGGGGGCGGGGGGCGACACTATCGAACCGCAGTCAAAGCCAAAGCGCAACTAGAAAAGTAGTTGCGCACTCCAAAGCCTGCGGCGCATAAAACGACGGCATCAGCCGTCTTCCGTCTCCGCCTTACGGCTATGCCGGACACAGACAGCTTTGGGTATGCACCAGCCATTTCGCCGCACCGCCTGCCGCACCTGCACTCCCAACGCGGTTCACGAGGAGTTTTGAAACTGGCTCATCCAATAACAATATCACGCCATAGATGTAAAACAATCGTTTGATTCTCCGATTTAAAACCATTTGCATTTGGCATGAACTGTCGTAGATTAGACTGGTGAGCCGATTGCGAAACTCAGCGTGAGCCGCATTGGGCGGCAAACTCTTTTAACGTGCGGCCTCGGTTAGATTTGAAACCGGCTCTGGTGACTGATGATATCTGGCTCCTATTGGAAAGTTGGTTTTATGAGAACAGAAACACTGGTTGTCGCGTTATTTCTTTGTGTGGCTGTGTCGGCTTGCACGCTGCTTCCAATGCAGCCGCATATCGAGGTTCACTATTTCGATGTCGGCGACCCGCCGTTCTCCAGCCCCGAGAACGATGATAGGATTGATGTCATGTCGGTGACCTCCGATGGGCCATTCGCAGAGAAAATGGTGTTCAGAACCAGTCCTGTATCTCTTGCATTCGACGAGTTCAACAGATGGAGCACTTCGCCGGCGGCATTGCTCAAGCGGCATCTCGAGATGGTGTACGACAGAGGTACTGAGCTGAGGAAGGCCAAGCCACTCTACAGGCTTTCGGCAAAGATCACGCAGTGGGAGGCAGACCTGCAAAGCAGTAAAGTCAATCTTTCCATAAGATTCGACCTGCACAAGTCCGACTCCGACGAGATGCTCTGGAGCAAGACATTCTCAAAAAATGTGACGGTGGGGAAAATAACAGGGCAATCTTTTGCGGAATCCGCAAAAGAGGGTCTCGACAGCATGCTGCAGGAGCTCGACCTCCACATCAAAAGCGCCACAAGGTAAGATGACAACCAAGATCAGTTTTTCCGTGATCGGCTCCAGTCTCGCGGTCAACGGCCTCCCGCTTGAACGCATATCCTTCAACCACATGGAGGAGGCCTACTCGGAAATCAAGGGCATACTCGACAACAACCGGATAGCCAACGCGTCAATAGATCTCGCATCTGTTGACGAGAACAATCACTCTGCACTGTATTTCATCATCATCTGCGCCACTTTGCTGTCAGAAAGGGGGATATCCTTCCAGTTCCTCAATTTGGAGAGTGCGCAGCTCGAGAAACTCCTCTTCAAAATGGGCTTCGACCTCAAAGGCTCCTTCAGGGTCAAGGACTTCAGCGACACCGGGAAGCCCGAACCCTTGTTCGAGGCACTCGGCAGGGCAACCTTCAAATTCTTCGATGACTTAAAAAAAATCATAGGATTCACGGGCGACACATCCATGGCTCTGATGTACCTCCTCCGCCACCCGGGGAAGATCAACTTCAAGGAGGTGCTCTTCTACATGGACCGCAGCGGAGCCAACGCCGTGCCAATCGTCATCGCAATATGCTTCCTCGTCGGCGCTATACTCGCATTCCAGGGCATACAGCAGATGGGACAGTTCGGTCTGGAGATATACGTCGCCGACCTCGTGGCCTTATCCGTCGTGAGGGAACTCGGGCCGCTGATGGTCGGGATGATCTGCATCGGCAGGGCAGGCTCGGCCTACGCCGCCGAACTGGGGACGATGAAGGTCGCCGAGGAGATAGACGCGATGAAGACCATGGGGCTCAAGCCCGAGAGGACCATAGTGGTGCCAAAGATCGCGGCACTGGTAGTCGTGATGCCCATGCTTGTCCTGCTCGGAGACCTCGCCGGGATCACAGGCGGTGTCATCGTCGGGACTTCCATGAGCACGGCAAGCCTGACCGAATACGTCCACAGGACAATAGACTCGCTGGTCCCCGCCAACTTCCTCGAGACAATCGTCAAAGGTTTCGCCTTTGCCCTCATCATCGCCGCAGTCGGATGCTTCAGGGGCTTCGAGGCGGAAAACGATGCCAAGGGTGTCGGGAACGCGACCACATCATCCGTGGTCAGCGGCATATTCCTGGTCGTACTGATGGACTTCTTCATCACCTTCTCATACCCCCAGGTGCTCAGGGCCTTCGGCATAGACTACTGAGGCGGTAATCGGACGACAGAGGACAGAGTGCGGACGGCGGAGGGCAGCAATCGCTGAAACTGCAGGGAACGGGGATGTCAGAACTTTAAAACTTTCCGCTTTGACTCAGATGGCGCCGGTGACATGAGAGACTACATGCGAAAGATGTCTTTCGGTGGACGACAGCGGCGACGAGAATGGTCAACGATATGCGCTGGTTTTACTCGCAACCCGATCTCGTCGCCGTTCTCGTATATCGATTTCCCTTTTCAAACCCCGAAATAGTCTGAATACCCCCTTCCGGGCCCACGACTACTATCGCTCCACATGGTCGATTATTATCCCGGCGGGATAGCTGTAGCTGTCCTTGCCCAGATAGCTCACGCGCCCCTTGAAAACCACGCCGCCCTTGCTGTTATAGTCCTTTGCCTTCTTGAACAAACGCTCATAGGCCTTCAGAGCCTCCGAGCCGTTGGAGAAATAAGCATAAATGCTGTCACGCGTTGGCTCGCTCTTCCCGGGCGCCAGAATCATGTAGCAGGTGTAGTTCTCCCGTGGAGCCTGCTCAAGCAGCCAGCTCATGGTTTTGCTGCCTAGATTGGCCTTGAACTTCACGGGCTTGTCCTTCATTTCCTTCAGGTCTGACGACCCCTTCTTGAAGATCTCGAAGTCTACCTGGCAATATTCGATCTCCACCTCGTCCGCGCCAGCCGCGCTCTTGTATTCCTGAAAAGTCCCGTCAACCTTCGGCCCGCGACCGGGAATCTTCGAGACCAGATTGGGGATCACCTTGTCCAGAGGATAC
>JAFGFR010000104.1 GCA_016930955.1 Victivallales bacterium
CACCTTCCTCGATGGTACAGCTCAGGCCTTTGGGTCGGGTTCTAGGGCCTCGGGGCCTGATGCCTAACCCGAAGACCGGGACGGTGACCGACAATGTCGGCGATGCCGTGAGGGAGGCCAAGGGAGGCAGGGTCGAGTTCCGTGCCGACAAGGGGGCATGTGTGCATGTCCCAATTGGCAAGCTGTCGTTTGTGGCCAAGGATCTCCGCGACAATTTCGACGCTGTCCTCAAAGCTGTCATGAGAGCAAAGCCGCCGGCGGCCAAGGGCACATACATGCTTGGCTGCTTCGTCTCCTCGACCATGAGTCCCGGAATTAAGATAAACATGAAAGACTTAACCATGGTGGTGTCATGAGAATCGAGAAGACCCAGATGCTTCGAGACATTGCTGCCACGCTCGAGGATTCGGACTATATTTTCTTGATGAGCTACAAAGGGCTGAAGGTCGAGGATTTCTCGCAGCTGAGGGGTTCCCTGGCCGGGATAGGTGCCCGTTGTCAGGTGATCAAAAACAGGCTTGTCAGGAAGGCCGCCGAATCTTCTGGGCTTGAGCAGTTCGGAAGATTTGAGTTCAGAGGCGACACGGCCATGGTCTCTGGTAAGGGAGACGCCTATGCCGTCGCCAGGCTGATCTCCGACTTCAGCAAGAAGTCAGAGTTTGTGGCTCCGAAAAACGGCTATGCGGACGGCGAAGTTCTGACCTCGTCGCAGGTATTGGAGATCGCGTCTTTGCCTTCCAGGGATATACTGCTTGCGCAGCTGCTCGGGTTGCTCAACGCCCCGGCGCGCAGTCTGGTCGGCGTGCTGCATGCCAAGACTGCTCAGGTCGTGTATCTTTTGAACTCATACAAAGACAAGAAGGAAAAACAGTAAAGTAATAGAAAAAAGGAATGGAGGTATAGCACCATGTCTGAAGAAACCAAAGTTGAAGTGTCGAAGGAAATGGACAAGTTTATTTCCTACGTCGAGAATCTGACTGTACTTGAGCTGTCGCAGATGGTCAAGGCTCTTGAAGATCGCCTTGGGGTGTCTGCAGCGGCTCCCATGGCTATGGCGGCCCCTGCGGCTGGAGTCGCGGCCGCCGAAGGCGCAGCTGCAGAGGAACAGACCCAGTTTGATGTGGTCCTCGAATCGTTCGGTGACAACAAGATTGCCGTTATCAAGGAGGTCAGGGCGATCACCGGGCTCGGGCTGAAGGATGCCAAGGATCTCGTGGAAGCGGCTCCCAAGGTCGTCAAGGAAGGAGTCGACAAGGACGAGGCCAAGCAGATGAAGGAAAAGCTCGAGGCTGCAGGCGCGAAGGTCGAGTTGAAGTAGTCCTTTGGATTGATTTTAGGCAGGTCGGCGGCAGTCCTTGGCTTCCGGAGATTCTCTGGAGATTATGGGCTTGCCGCCGGATTCTGTCCTTTCGGGTTTGCAGGGTTTTTTCCTGCGAGCTTGTCGAGGCGGGGTTGCCATGCGTGATTTTTCGCAAGGCGATCTTTGCTGTCAGAAGCTGTGGCAGGCTTTAGCCGTCAACTTTATTTTGCCGTGCCCCGTGCACGGTTCAACAGACAGAGACAGGGTGTGTTTATGGCCGAACGCGTAAATTGTGGAAAACTCAAGGAAATTCTGGAGATACCCGATCTTATAGGCATTCAAATTGACTCTTACGACAACTTTCTTCAGATGGATGTGCCGGCGAAGAAACGCGAGAATAAGGGTCTGCAGGAGGTCTTCAAGGAGGTCTTTCCGATTGAGAGTTTCGACGGCCAGTTGAAACTTGACTTCATCTCCTACCGTCTTGGGGGACTGAAGGATGATGTCACAGAATGCATCAAGGACGGCAGCTCATACTGTTCGAGCCTTCATGCGACCTTCAGGCTCGAGGTTGGCGGCGCGATTTCCGAGGAGGATGTCTATATAGGCGACATGCCGATAATGACTGAACGCGGGACGTTCATAATCAACGGTGTCGAGAGAGTCATTGTCAGCCAGCTCCACCGCTCGCCGGGGATATGTTTCGAGACAGCCTCCCACAGCAGCGGGAGAACGCTCTACTCCTTCCGGCTGATACCTGACCGCGGGTCATGGATGGAGGTGCAGTTCGACATCAACGACCTTATCCATATCTATCTGGACCGCCGCCGCAGAAGGCGCAAGTTCTTGATAACCACCTTCCTGCGCGCGATAGGCTATGAGACGAACAAGGACATGCTGTCCCCTGTATATGAGGTCAAAAATTTCAAGATATCCTCATTGCTCAAACAGGATGATCTCAGCACGTTCTATACGATTGACCCAGTGCTCGACTCCAAGGGAGAGGTGGTGCTTGACGAGCTTGTCGAGCTGAACGAGGCGCATCTGAGCACACTGCAGGAGGCCGGGGTCAAGAGCGTCGAGCTGGCGCATGTGCCCGACGGCGACAACTATTTGATACTCTGCCTCCGCCGCGACCACACGCGCAGCACAGAGGAGGCCCTGAAGGAGATTTATCGCAGAATGCGGCCGGGGGATCCGCCTAGCGTCCCCAACTCCAAACAGCTTTTGAAAAGGCTTTTCTTTGATGTCAGGCGTTACGACCTGGGCGAGGTCGGCCGGTTCAAGCTGAACCAGAGATTTGGGCAGGACATTGATGTCGGCGAGCGTGTCCTACGCAAGGAGGACATGCTGGAGGCGAGCAAGATCCTGATGAAACTGAGGAAAAACGAGGATCCTCCGGATGACATAGACCATCTCGGCAACAGGCGTGTCAGGACAATTGGCGAGCTGATCCAGAACCAGTGCCGCGTGGGTCTCGTCAGGACCGAGAGGCTAATAAGGGAGCGGATGACACTGATGGGCACAGAGGGGGCAAGCATGACCCCGACCAAGCTTATCAACCCCAAGGCCTTTGCAAGCGTGGTCAGGGACTTCTTCGCCAGGAATCAGCTTTCCCAGTTCATGGATCAGACAAACCCTCTGGCCGAGCTGACCAACAAGCGTCGTCTGAGCGCCCTGGGTCCGGGGGGCTTGAGCAGGGAGAGAGCCGGTTTCGAGGTCCGTGACGTGCATTCCAGCCACTACGGGAGGGTATGCCCGATAGAGACTCCCGAGGGGCCGAACATAGGCTTGATCTCGTCGATGTCTTTGTATGCGAGGATAAACAAGTTTGGTTTTCTGGAGGCTCCCTACCGTCGTGTCAGCAAAGGGGTGGTGACGGATGAAGTAGAGTATCTCACCGCCGACAAGGAGGAGGAGTTCGTTATCGCGCAAGCCAATGCCCCGCTTAAGGGGAACGGGCATTTCGTCAACCCGCATGCCATGGCGCGTCACAAGGGAGATTCATATGAAATCCCGGTATCTCAGGTTGATTACATGGATGTTTCTCCCAAACAGCTTGTCAGTGCTGCGGCAGGGCTTGTCCCCTTTCTTGAGCATGACGATGCGAACCGGGCTCTTATGGGATCAAACATGCAGCGTCAGGCTGTGCCCTTGCTGACTACCGAGGCGCCATTGGTCGGCACAGGCTTGGAACACAAGGTTGCAGTGGATTCACGGACTGTGCTGTGCGCCAAGGAGAAGGGGATTGTCTCGGCCGTGTCTGCCGACAGAATCGAGATAAGCAAAAACGGCAAGTCGCTTGATGATGGTGCCGAAGGAAGGGTTTACAAACTCAACAAATTCCTTCGAAGCAATGCCGGCACTTCTATAAACCAGAGGCCGTTGGTCATGTCGGGCCAAAAGGTGGAGAAAGGGCAGGTGATTGCAGACGGTGCAGCCTCTGCCGGCGGGGAGCTTGCTCTCGGTAAGAACGTTATGGTCGCATTCATGCCATGGAGCGGGTATAATTTCGAGGATGCCATAGTCATCAGCCAGCGCCTTGCAAAAGAGGATGTGTACACCAGCGTGCATATCGAGGAATTCGAGATGATTGCCCGCGACACGAAGCTTGGCCCGGAGGAGATCACCAGAGATATCCCGAACGTCAGCGAGGAGGCTCTGAGAAACCTCAACAGCGACGGGATTATCAGGCTGGGGGCCGAGGTTAAGCCCGGAGACATACTGGTCGGGAAAATCACACCTAAATCAGAGACGGAGCTCGCCCCGGAGGAAAGGCTGCTGAGGGCTATATTCGGCGAGAAGGCCGCGGATGTCAAGGACTCGAGCCTGATCGTCAGCAGCGGCAAGGGTGGCATAGTAATGGATGTGAGGATAGAGTATTCCACCGATCCGAACAGGCAGGCACTGACCAAGTCGGAGCTGAGAAGGCAGATCAAGCAGGCCAAGGACAATTGCAAGGCCGAGACCATGCAGCTCACGGATCAGATGGCCGAGGAGTTCTTTGCTGTCATGCACGGGGTCAAGCTTCCCTTCCCGATTTACGACGGCGGCTCGTCAAAGACAAAGGCCATCCTGATTTCGTCCAACCGCAAGGTGACCAGGAGCTCGATCATGAAGCTCGCCGTCAAGTTCAGGGACTTTGTCATGGACGACTGCCCTGTTAAGACGAGTATAGAGGAGATAATCGAGAGATACGCGCCGAAGTTTGCGGATGCCGAGAGGGATCGCGATGAGTTCATAACCTCGATTGAGAGCGGTGAGGGCGATGAACCCAAGATCGTCCGCAAGGTCAAGGTATATGTGGCATCCAAGAGGAAGGTGCAGGTCGGGGACAAGATGGCCGGCCGCCACGGGAACAAGGGCATAGTAGCCAAGATCGTCCCTGAGGAGGACATGCCTTTCCTTGCCGATGGCACGCCCGTGGATATTGTGCTCAACCCCCTCGGGGTCCCCAGCCGGATGAACGTAGGCCAGGTGCTGGAGACCCATCTCGGATGGGCGGCAAAGATGCTTGGCATCAATATGGCCACACCTGTGTTCGATGGGATCAGCGAGGATGCGATTGTTGGATATTTGAGGCAGGCCAACAGCGCATACGCCTCGATGTTCGGGAAAGACTACGGCTGGGGCTTCCTGAAAATTGGCGACAAGGAAGTCTTCGACGGGAAGACCGACCTTTACGACGGCAGGACGGGGGAGAAATTCGACCAGAGGGTGCTGGTAGGCTCAATCTACATGCTCAAGCTCGACCATCTCGTCGTCAACAAGCTGCACGCCAGAGCCGTCGGGCCCTATTCGCTTGTCACGCAGCAGCCGCTCGGAGGCAAGGCGCAGCATGGCGGCCAGAGATTCGGCGAGATGGAGGTATGGGCTCTCGAGGCATATGGGGTTGCATACACACTGCAGGAGATGTTGACCGTCAAGAGTGACGATGTTGGCGGCAGGGCCAGGATATACGAGTCCATAGTCAAGGGTCAGAACATTCTTGAGTCTGGAAGGCCTGAGTCGTTCAACGTCTTGATGAAGGAGATGCAGAGCCTGGGCATAGACATCAGGTTGGTCAACAAGTAGTTTTTTCTCACATACACACGGAGGTTTTAACGTGCTCGACAGTAATTTTGCCTATCGGGAGCTTCTGGGACAGGACGAGAGCGAATCTTTCGGGGCTGTCACAATAAATGTGGCCTCCCCCGATGTCGTACGCTCATGGAGCCATGGGGAAATTAAAAACCCAGAGACCATAAACTATCGCAGCTTCAAGCCCGAGAAGGGCGGACTGTTCTGCGAAAGGATATTCGGCCCGACAAAAGATTGGGAGTGCAACTGCGGCAAGTACAAGAGAGTCAAGCACAAGGGTGTTGTCTGTGACCGTTGCGGGGTCGAGGTGACACAGTCGCGTGTCAGGCGTGAGAGGATGGGGCATATCGAGCTTGCCGTCCCGGTGTCACATATTTGGTTCTTCAAGTGCATGCCCAGCAGGATAGGGCTTATGCTGGACTTGACTGCCCGAGCGCTCGAACGTATCGTCTACTATGAAGATTGGGTCGTCGTCGATCCCGGAGACACACCTCTTGCTCTCGGCCAGCCGCTCAATGAGATCGAATATATGGAGGCAGTGGAGAGCTATGGAGACTCATTCAAGGCGGACATGGGTGCTTCCGCAGTGAAGACTCTGCTTGAGAAGATAGACCTCAAGGACCTCAAACAGGATCTCGAGCTCAAGATGTCCAAGACTAGAAGCCAGGCCATCCGTAAGAAGATCGCCAAGAGGACCAGGCTTGTCGAAGGTTTCTTCAACAGCAATTCCCGTCCCGAGTGGATGATCCTCGAGGTTCTTCCTGTCATTCCCCCCGATCTCCGCCCTCTGGTACCTCTCGAAGGAGGGAGATTCGCGACATCAGACCTCAATGACCTCTACCGTCGTGTCATCAACCGCAACAACCGTCTCAAAAACCTCCTGCAGCTCAGAACTCCAGAGGTCATCATACGCAACGAGAAAAGGATGCTTCAGGAGGCTGTTGACGCTTTGTTCGACAACGGCCGTCACGGTCGTGTTGTCACAGGGGCCGGGAACAGGCCGCTCAAGTCCCTCAGCGACATGCTCAAGGGCAAGCAGGGGCGTTTCCGGCAGAATCTTTTGGGCAAGCGTGTGGACTACTCCGGGAGGTCAGTCATCGTGGTGGGACCTGAACTTAAACTCGACCAGTGCGGGATACCAAAGAAAATGGCTCTGGTGCTTTTCGAGCCTTTCATCATACGTCACCTCAAGGAAAGAAATCACGTGCATACGGTCAGAAGTGCCAAGAAGATGATCGAGAGAGGAGAGCCGATTGTCTGGGACATCCTCGAGGAGGTCATCAAAGGCCATCCAGTCATGCTCAATAGGGCTCCGACTCTGCATAGGCTCAGCATACAGGCCTTCAATCCGGTGCTTATCGAGGGTTCCGCCATACGTATCCATCCGCTTGTTTGCAGCGCATACAATGCGGACTTCGACGGTGACCAGATGGCCGTGCATGTGCCTCTCTCCGCGGCAGCGCAGCTCGAGACCAAACTGATGATGCTGGCCACCAACAACATATTCTCCCCGGCTAACGGTAAGCCCGTGATGGCTCCGACCCAGGACATAGCACTTGGATGCTACTACCTCACCGTGAGCCCTGTCAACTCTGAGAAGCCGAGGGCCTTCAGTGG
>JAFGFR010000105.1 GCA_016930955.1 Victivallales bacterium
CATGCTTGCCTGTGCCCTCCTCGAGCTTGCGGATTTCGCGGGTGGCCTCGTAGCCGTCCATCTCCGGCATCTCGCAGTCCATGAAGATCAGCTTGTATGTGCCTGACTGGAACATCTCGACGGCCTCGCGGCCGTTGTCGGCCGTTGTCGGCCGTCTGCACCTCGCCGCCATCGTCCACCGATTATTTCGCCGCCGTGAACTGTGGACCGCATTTCACGGGATGACGGTGGTCTTGGCTGGTGAATTTCCGGCGATTCCCGACCTGTAAGGGTCGGTGTCGGCGTTCAGAATGACTCCTTCTCGGCACTCCATTTGTGGATTCTCTTCAGCTCGTCCTTGAATTTCTCGCCTTGTACGGTTACGACATATTTTTTGAAGAGCTCCTCGACGGCAAGCCTGAAGATGTCGAGGAATGCGGCTTTCTCCTGATATTTGCTGTGGATTTCCATCTGTTCGCCCTCGGGGAGTGACATGCCTGAGAAAGCGAATCTGTCGGCATCGAAAGTGGCTGTCCAGATGTTGTTGCCCTGGGCGATTTGGACTTTGGCTTTTTTAAGTTTTTTGCCGACGGAGAGTGCTGCTTTGGCCTCGGCGCTGTGCTGCGGGTTGCCCTTTTTCACGATGGTCTCGCCGGCACCCTTGGTCTCGTCGCTGAACGCGAAAGTCAAAGGGCCCTGGACTGCGAACGAGATTTGGCCGTGGTTGCCGAGCTGGAACGTCGCTTTCGAGGTCTCGTGGGAGTACCACAGCCAAGTCAGGAAATCCCTTCCCGGGGCGAACTCGTCCTTCAATGCGGATTCAGAGAATGAGACTACCGGAAGGGACTCGGGGGTCTCCTTGAAGACCCTTGCCATGATATCCTCGAGGTCGGCGTGTATCGGCTCGATCGAGAATGTCTGGTGGAAGAAGTCCACGAAGATGTCGGCGGTTTTTTTTGAGGCTGTACCCAGGTACAGGATATTGGATGCCCGGTCAATGAGCACGGGGATACCGGTGATCTGGGGAGGCATGTTTGCCACTCGTCTGTCCTCGATATCCTGCTTGATCTCCCTTCTGATCTTTGCCGGGACGAAATCAAGATTATTCTGCTGCTTGTATTCGAGCTCTATCATTTTGCATTCTGCGTTGAGTAGCGGTGCAGGTATCTTTCGTTGCGCGATACGCAGGTTAACGCTATAATTTCCGCCGAAGATCGCGGTGTTCTCGTTGATTGCGGTCTCCAGGAGGTGTCTTCCGCTGACCCACCCGATGTTCTCCTCCGCAGTCAGCTCGTCAAGCTTCTTCCCCGCCTTGGAGACGAAAATTTCCAATGTATCCTCCGGCATCTCCGAAGAGAGCCTGAAGATCGTCAACGCAAAGGTCTTGTTCTCGAACGACATTGTTTTTCTCCTGTTTTTTTATTTCAGCGATCAACGCCAATGATGACCATCTTGTGCCTGTCTGCCATCTCGATGGTTTTTTCTCTTTCAAGAATATAAGTCTTTCCCGCCTCTACCGCAAGGACGGATGCCGAGGCTTCAAGCATGGACTCGATGGTGCGTGGCCCGATGCAGGGGACATCGAAACGGAAGTCCTGCTCGGGCTTGGCCATCTTGACGATGGTGCACCCCTTGGCGATGGTTCCCGCACGCTTGATACAGTTGTCGGTGCCTTCCATGGCCTCCACCGCGATGACTGCATGTTTGTTGACAATCGCGGTTTGCCCGACATCGAGCCCCCCGATCGCCAGTGCGATCTGTTTCCCCAAAGATATGTCGTCGAGCTGCCGCCGGGTCGGGGCTCTGCGCGTGAGGATCTTGTCCTCGACGAGAATATGGCTTAAAAACAGGGTGTTGTCCATGACTGTCAACCCGTCCTTGGCCCCCTCGCTGATCAGCGCCCTGATCACGTTGTCTGCCCGCCTGTCCTTCGTCTTCGCGGCGAGCATCATCATCCTGATATCCATCTTGAGGTTTGATATGGTGAGTTTTGGCTGTACCCAGCCCAGGAGGACGAGGTGCTTCACGCCATGGGATGTGAAGAACTTGATTCCCTTGCCGAGCTGCCCGAAGCCGATCTCCTGGTAGTAGGTGGCTTTTTCCCTTACCTCGTCGGGTGTATGGCCCTTGAACCCGAGCACGGCGGTCTCCTTGATGCCGTTGTCGCCGGCTTTCCTCATGAACTCGACGGGCAGCGACCCGGCACCGGCCAACAGGCCGAAAACTTCATACTTATAGTCTGGCATGCTTTTTTTCCCTGGACATTACAGGCTGTTTGCATTTCGGGAGGCTAAATATATATTGTAAACCGGTCGAGGCAAGTCACGGAACAAGGAAAAACGCATCGGAGAGTCGTATGGCAGTTCTTAACGAGGATAAGAGCCCTTTGGAATCGGCCTGCCGGGTCTTGCCCTTGTTGGGTCTTGCAATTGGCTCTGTGATGTTTGCGATGTTTTTTTCCGGGTGCTCGTCCTCGCGGGTGCTTTCGAGTCCTTTCGAGAAGGTCTCGGACGCTGCGAAGGAGCGGTTTTTCCAGAACACATGGAGCCCCGACGGCTCGCGCCGGGCAGAAATGAGGGAGGGGGGGGATTATGTCCAGATCAAGTATCACGAGTGGGAATTCCCGAATGTGAAGATATATTCCGAGGTATATGTGAAGCCGCACGGCAGCGGAGGCAGCAAGGTATGGGTTTATGTCAAGGACTGCAGCTCCTGGTTCTACCCCTTTTCTTTCAGCCCGACGCTGGCCAGCGGTGTCCTGGACGCGTTTGAAAGACGCATGAAATGGCATTCCTTCAATTGGGGCGGGATGCCTTGGGACGAGTACAACAAGAAATGAAATCGGCTCAACAACGAGAAGGAGGCGCTTAAAGATGTGTGCAGGAAGATTTTTCAGTCACTTTACCATGATGTTTTTGGCGGTGTCGGCAGTTTGTTGCGGCAGGAGGGAGTTTGTCAGCAACGATGCATTGCTGGGCGACGCGGTTTCCATGGCTTCGGAGGGCAAGTGGAGCGAGGCGCGTGATTTGGCATCGAGGGCGGTGATACAGGACGGGAAGGATGCCCGTGCCAGGGTTATGCTTGCCCTTGCTCTGGAGCAGTCTGGTCAGGACGGGCTGGCGCTGGAGGAGATTGTCCAGGGTGCAGACCTTGATCCGGAGAGTTTCATGGCACAGTTCACGAAGGGGCGGATGCTCTTCAAAAGGGGCAGGTACGAGGACTGCCCGGTGCCACTGAAGAAGGCTCTGGAGCTCAAGCCCGACAGCACCGAGACGCTTATGCTGCTCGCCAGGACCAACACATATCTCAAGGTGCATAAGGAGGCCGTTGCGAATTTCGCGGCCCTGGCAAAGCTCGCAGGCTACAGGGACAGGCCCGAAGCCTATAACGAGCTCGGTGTTTTGTTCATGAACCAGAAGGATTTCCGCAGGGCACTGAGCTTTTTCGATGTGGCCCTCGGGAAGGACGCCGAGAACGTCACTGTGAACATCAATCTTGCTGTGCTTTGGGACACTATTCATTCCGAGTCGGGCAAAGATTCCCCGAGAAGGGCGCAGGCGGCGGAGAACGCGCTGATGTACTACTCAAAGGCTGAGAAGCTTATGTTGTCCAATCCTGCGGCGGAGGTGAGGCGTCAGGCTGTACTGAGGCGGATGAAGGATATCCGTCGGGAAACCAGGCACCCCGGGATGAGCTGAAAGGTAGATGCCGATGTCAGAGCCCCCTGGAGAAATTGCAGAAGTCTCCGCACCGGTCTCGCGGGAGTTTTGGTCACGCTTCAAGACCGACCCGATGGCGATCGCCGGGCTCTTCGGCATAGGGTTGCTGATGGTCGGCGCGGTTTTTGCCCCTCTGCTCGCGAACGAAAGGCCATTTGTGTTCTACCGGGAGGGGAGGCTGTCATTCCCGATACTGCGGTATCTTTTCGCGCCAGACACAAACGAGGTCGTGGTCGAGCAGATTTTCAACTATCTGCTGATTGCCCTGCCTGTGATGCTGTTGGCGTGGATTCTCTTCAGAAAGCGCCCGAGGGTCAGGATTGTAGTGTCATGTGTTCTGGGCGTGCTGCTCATGCTGCCGTTTTTCTTTGCAGAGCATGTGCTCGACAGAACTGATTGGCGCGAGGATGCGAAGAGACTCGCCGAGGGTGATTTTGCGATATTCGCACCCGTGCCCTATGGCCCTTTCGAGAATATCGCCCAGCCTTTCTCGGCACCCTCGCGCGAACACATATTCGGCACCGACAAGATCGGCAGGGATGTCTTCTCGAGAATGCTGTACGGGGCAAGGGTATCGCTGGCAGTAGGGATGATGGCGACCTTCATCGCCATGGTTCTCGGCACGTCCGTGGGGCTGGTGTCAGGGTATCTCGGCGGCAAGACCGACATGGTGCTGATGAGGATAGTCGAGGTCGTAATATGCTTCCCCACATTCCTGCTTCTGCTCATTTTGATGGCGATACTGCAGGACCGCGACTTCAGGCAGTCGATTCTGCTGGTGATAGGAGTGATAGGGTTCACATCTTGGACAGGGCTGAGCAGGATAGTCAGGGGGGAGACATTGAAGCTCAGGCCGTTGGCCTATATACAGAGCTGCGAATCGCTTGCCATACCGGTATGGCGGATAATGCTTCTTCACATTTTGCCGAACATAGCCGGGCCGATAATGATAAGCTTTTCTTTCGGTGTCGCCGGCGCGATTGTGGCAGAGAGCAGCTTGAGCTTCCTCGGGTTCGGGGTGCAGCCACCCACCGCAAGTTGGGGAGAGCTGCTCAGGCAGGCCATGGAGGACCCATTCATATACTGGCATCTGACACTTTGGCCCGGTGTCGCGCTCTTCATCGCCGTGGTCTCATTCAACTTTGCCGGCGAAGGCCTCAGGAAAGCCCTCGATCCAAAAAACTGAGCTTTCACTTTTTTGGTTAGAAGAATTTTTGA
>JAFGFR010000106.1 GCA_016930955.1 Victivallales bacterium
ATACACCTGCGGGGATACATTCCACCAGTCATCGCTGCTCGACCATGCCGAGGAGGGTCTGCTGGCCATCGCCGACGCAGCAAGGGAAAAGAGGATTGTGGTTGTTGCGGGCGTGCCTTTGCGTCGCGAGGGGCGGCTGTACAACTGCGCTGTGTCAATGGCATCGGGCAAGGTCGTGGGAGTCGTGCCGAAGAGTTATCTGCCGAACTACAGGGAATACTACGAGCAGCGCTGGTTTTCCGGGGGGGCCGGGGAGTCGGGAACGATATGTGTCGGGGGATCAGATGTGCCGTTCGGCGACCGTCTGGTCTTCGCCTCAGGGAAATTCTTCCGGTTCGGCATCGAGGTCTGCGAAGATTTGTGGAATCTGCTCCCCCCATCCTCGCTGCATGCCGCCGCCGGCGCCACCGTCATCGTAAATCCGTCGGCCAGCAACGAGCTTGTGACCAAGTCCACATACCGCAAGGCCTTGGTCACCGGGCAGTCGGCGAGGTGCATCGCAGCATATGTCTACTGCTCGTCCGGGGTGAACGAGTCAACCACGGACACGGTCTTCGGGGGGCATCAGATCATCGCGGAGAACGGGGCGATGCTCTCGGAGAACACGAGATTTCAGCGCGGGCCGTGCCTCACCTTCGCCGATGTGGACTGCGAAAGGCTCTTCCACACCCGCCTCTGCGAGAGCGTGCACAATGGCACAAAGGTGTCGAGATACCGCACAGTCAGGTTGCCGAAGAACCTGAACGAAGTCACCGGTGTCGAACGGGTTTTCGACCCGCATCCCTTTGTGCCTGCGAATTTCGCGGACCGAAACGCGAACTGCGAGGAGATATTCAACATCCAGAAGAACGGTTTGTCCACCAGGCTCGAGCGCTCCGGGGCGGCGACCGCGGTGGTCGGAGTATCGGGGGGGATTGACTCGACACTGGCCCTGCTCGTTGCAGTCGAGGCATTCAGGAGCATCGGTAGAGATGTTGGCGCAGTGATCGGTGTGACAATGCCTGGCTTCGGCACCAGCGACAGAACCAAGGGCAACGCGGAGGGACTCTGTAGGGCGCTCGGGATTGACTTCAGGCAGATACCGATAGCCAAGGCATGTGAGGTTCATTTCTCGGACATCGGGCAGGATCCCGGAGTGCATGATGTGACTTACGAGAACGTCCAGGCGCGCGAGAGGACACAGATTCTGATGGACATGGCGAACAAGGAGAACGGTTTGGTCGTTGGCACCGGGGATCTTTCCGAGGCAGCCTTGGGATGGTGCACATACAACGGTGACCACATGTCAATGTACGCTGTGAACTGCGGTGTGCCGAAGACGCTTGTCAGATATGTCATTCAGTGGTTTGCCGAGGGTAGCGCGGCGGGGCTTCGTGGGATTATCGAGGACATCATCGCCACGCCTGTATCCCCTGAGCTTCTGCCGGCAAGCGATGACGGCGATATGTCCCAGCAAACGGAGCAGATACTCGGCCCCTACGAGCTGCACGACTTCTTCCTCTACCACACGATAAAGTACGGTGCCTCGCCGGAGAAGATCCTCTACATGGCCGAGAAGGCGTTCGATGGGAAATACGGCAAAGAGAAGATACTCGAGACGTTGACGATATTTGTCAAAAGATTCTTCGCCAGCCAGTTCAAGCGCAGCTGTGTCCCCGACGGCCCGAAGGTAGGCACAATCGCCCTCTCACCGCGTGCAGACTGGCGCATGCCATCCGACGCATCGCCGGATACATGGCTCAAAAAACTCAAGACCCTCAACAACCGCTGAGGAGGCATCATGAAGATCACCCGAGTGCTGGTCAACGATCTTATGCAGACTGGATATGAATACCTCCTGTCCGAGCCCGAGGGGAAAAATTTCCATCCCGGCTTCAACCCCGAGCTGACACCCCGGCAAATGCTGGAGATGGGCCGCCATGAAAAGACATGCTGTGCCTCTACTCCAACCCTTTTTGGCAGCAGACCCTTTTGTCGCGGATGCCACGGGGAGTTCTGAAGTTGGCTCTGTGGATTTATAGGATAATGACTTACATGGAAGACAGGATTTGCAGATAGAGTCAGAAGATATTCCGGCGTGGCTGGGTGAGAGTGTCGGGCAGGCCCATCCAGGCGAGGAGATTGTTGTCGCGCTGTGCTCCGACATCAGCAGGCACCGGGTTTTCGGGGAGGAGTGGATCGCCGCGACGGGGAAGAGGGTGATGGTGCTGTGTGCCGCAGGGGAAAAGGGTGGAGAGGCTGAGATACGGCATGACATTGACTTCGCGACGCTTAAGGGGGTGTCCGTCAATCCTCTTGTTGGTGCCAGTGCCTTGATTGCCGAGCCAGCCGATGGCGCTCCCGTCAGGCTGATAAGCTTCTCGCGGTCTTTGGGTGCCGATTTCTCCCATGCCGCCGACGTGATATCGCTCTTGATCAAGGGTCAGGAGGCCGGTCTGGCGGGGGCAGTCGGCATTAGGACGACATGCCCGAAATGCGGCAAGCCCGTCCCCGAGGAGCTGAACAAGTGCCCGAGATGCACCGACAGGACAGGGACGATATTGCGGATCGCGCAATATGCGCTGCCCTACAAGTGGACGCTTGTGCTGATGATACTGAGCATGCTGCTCGGGACTGGATTCGGACTTATCACTCCATATATGAGCAAGTTGTTCATAGATGTGATATTGAAGCCCGACGACCTGACTGGGGTCTTCGAGCGTGCGCACTGGCTTGTTCCGGCGTCGGTCGCGTTGTTTTTGGCCTACGCGGCGCAGATGTCTCTCGGAGGTGTGCAGGAGAGGTTGTCCGGGTATCTGGGCTACCATACTGTCGCGGATGTGAGGAGCAGGATATACGAGAGGCTTCAGGAGCTTTCGCTCAGTTTTTTCGACAAGCACCAGTCCGGGGCATTGCTCGCCCGCGTGAACCAGGACACCCAGGAGATGCAGCGTCTGCTTGTCAGCTTCATCCCCATGACGGTCGAGTCGGGGCTGATGTTCTTCGGGATAGGCATATTCCTGTTCTTGCTGAGCTGGCATCTGACCTTATTCGTGCTGATACCCGTGGTGTTGATGGCATTGTTCTTCAAGCTTGTGCTTCCGCGTTTCTGGGTATACATGCAGAGGTTTTTCCATCGTCGTGCCAAACTGACAGCTGCGGTGTCTGACTCCTTGTCGGGGATACGTGTGATAAAGGCCTTCGGCCAGGAGAAAGTTGAGACCGAGAAGTTCGAGAGCTACAGCCGCAGGTACCGCGATGCCGGGGTGGAGGTCACGAGAAGGTGGAGCATTTTCCATCCCATGTTCCATTTGCTGATCATGTCGGGGATGGTGATAGTCTGGCTTGTCGGCGGCTTTCTGGTGGTGCGCGGGGAGATGACGATAGGGTCGGTCGTGGCGTATTCAGGCTATCTGATGATGTTCTACCGTCCGGTATTCATGCTCATACGCATGCTTGACCAGGTAACCCATGCCGTCAGTGCGGCTGAGCGCGTGTTCGAGGTGATTGACACCGAGCCGCAGATAAAGGATTCCCGGGATGCCCGAAGCCTGCCTGAAGTGAGGGGCGAGCTGGAGTTCAGGGATGTCAGTTTTGGCTACGACAAGTTCAAGCCTGTTCTGAAGGGGATAAACTTGAAGATAAGTGAGGGAGAGATGATAGGGCTTGTCGGCAGGAGCGGGGCGGGGAAGAGCACGCTTATAAACCTGATCTGCAGGCTTTACGACCCGGACGGCGGGGAGATACAGCTTGACGGCATGGATATGCGCCAGGTCAGGCAGACGGATCTGCGAAAGAGCATCGGCATAGTCCTGCAGGAGACGTTTTTGTTCAACGGTACGATATACGAGAACATCAGCTATACTCGTCCTGACGCGACGCGGGAGGATGTCATAAGTGCCGCCGAGGCGGCTAACGCTCATGAGTTCATACTGCGTAAGCCTGACGGCTACGACACCGAGGTGGGTGAGCGTGGAGGAGGTCTTTCCGGGGGCGAAAGGCAGCGGATATCGATAGCGCGGGCGATACTCCGGGATCCGAGCATATTGATTCTGGACGAGGCGACATCCTCGGTGGACACGCAGACCGAGAAGAAGATACAGGAGGCGCTCGAGCGGCTGACCAAGGGACGGACGACGATTGCCATAGCGCACCGTCTCTCGACGTTGCGCCGGTGCGACCGTATAGTCGTGATTGACAAGGGGACTATCGCCGAGGCGGGCACCCATAGGGAGCTGATGGGCAAGAAGGGGCTGTTCCATGAGATGGCGCAGATGCAGAAGGAGATGTCGCGAATAATGTTGTTTGACGGGGGTGAGGGCGACCAAGAGAAAGCACACAAGAAGGGCAAGTGCGGAAGGGAGGGCGATTCTCCGGGTGATGCGGAGCCTGAGAACGGCGCAGTGAAATTCAACGACCAGGTGTTCTGATGAGATTGCTCAGCGACAAAGAAATAGAGTTCGCGAAGGATGACTCAGGAGTTCTTTGCTGCAAGCTTGCCGACGGCAGCTTGCACAGCGATGTGCATTGCATATCTCTATTCCCTCTGAGCATGCCCGGCAACTACATTTCGGTTCTGGCGGGCGGCGGTGCGGACAGCGAGGAGATAGGGATAATCCAGTGCCTTGAGGACTTTGCGGACAATCAGAGGTTTTTGATATCGGAAGCCGTCGGGGAGCGGTATTTCCGTTTTTTACTGGCTTTGAAGTGAGGCCGTCTACGCACAAAAAGTTTTTAACTTTTACTGTCTACGCCAAAATGACTTTCAAAAGG
>JAFGFR010000107.1 GCA_016930955.1 Victivallales bacterium
GCGCGAGGACACTGTTGAGGAAGCGTGCTCCCGAGCTTATGTCGGAAGGGCTTGACCTGACACTTGAAAGTATGGAGTCCTGTCATTCCGAGCTCATCGACCGCAAGTACAGGTCTGAACTCGTCAGGACTTTGGTAAGCAGACTGCCCGTCAAGTTGAGGGAGGTATGCACCCTTTATTACCTTTCAGAGTGCTCATGCGCGCAGATAGCCTCGATACTCGGCATGAACGAGAACGCGGTCAAGGTTTCGCTGCACAGGGTGAGGAAGAAGCTTTTGGAATTCTGGTGGGATGGAGGATACTGCCATGTCTGACAAAGGTATTTCAGACTGCCGTACTTTTCGTTCTTTGCTCCCGGACTACGAGTGGCTGGACACAGACTCAAGGAAGTTCATCGACCGACACGCCGGCTACTGCACGGAGTGTCGCCAGATCAAAGAGATCATACTGGATCAGGAATCCCCGTCCGTTTTCGCACCCACAGAGCTGCCCGACCTCCGCAGCAGCATAATGGCCGAGCTCAAGGGACAAAGCCCCGCTCCTTCGCCCAAGGTGTCCTACGACACAAGAGTCTACACTCTGATGGCGGGTCTTCAGATAGCCGCGATTTTGATATTCGCTTTCGACACTGTCGCCAAGGGGGCCGATCTCCTTTATGATATTGTCCATGTGGTCTTCGAAATGCTTTCCGGGTTCGCATCGAAGACGCTGACCCTCGTGGAGTCCGAGCTTTCCGGCCTGCCGGATGTCTCTTCTTTGCCCGATGTCTCGACAATCCTTATAGCATCGATGCTGTTTGCCGCCACGACGATGCTGTTTGTCAAAGCCAGAGAGTCGTACCACCTATGAACACGGCAAACATGTTGAAAAGAACTGCCCGCACAGCACTCTGCGCGATGCCGTTGTTCCTGTCGTCAGCATTCCATAGCAAAAATTCCGCCTGGCTTGTCGCCTTTCTCGCATTGTGCATTCTTGTGCTGATGGCCTCTCTCGGCTGCCTGGCATTGTCCCTCATCATCTCAGTAACCAGCCCGGGGCTCATTCGAAAGAGTTCCGCATACGCGAGAGGCTACACATTCCGAAACCTCCTTGCCGGTTGCATCGTGTGGATTTCCTACGCCCTCTACATCGTCACGGTGAAACGCTTTCTGCCCTCTCCAAAATGGGAGTCGATGCTGTTCACTCTCCCTGTCTCGGCCGTGGTGTTCTTTGGCGCATTCCTGGGGTTCTCGATGCTTGCGAACGATCTGGGAGACAAGGTTCATGCCAACATCAACACCCCGTATCTTGGCTCGACCTTCATGTCGGTGTTGGCCGGTGGGGCCCTTTTGATCATGGTGGGGTTCATTCCTTTCGCCGGCCCCCTGTGCATCGCGTTCTTCGGCATTCTCGGCACCGGACTTGCCTTGAGGACCTTTATCGGCAAAAGGCTCGCGGAAGGTGCCAACAAAAATACTGATGCAGGTGCGGCATGAGCGACGAAATAGCCAAAATGAGGCTAAAGAGGAATGTGGCGCTGTGTTTTGCGGCACTGTTTCTGGCTGGGTTGATTGTCTATGGTGTCGCACGGCCCGACCCCGAGGAAAAGATCGCCAACGAGCTGAAGGAAGCCATTCTCACCAAAGACCCGAGGGACATGACCCGGGAGGAAAGAGAGCAGATGCGCGAGATGATCGAGAACCTCAGCCCTGAGACGAGGAAGAAGCTTGTCAGGGAGGTAATGCGGGGAAGGCTCGAGCAGATGCGCGAGGAAACCAAGGAGCTCACTGAAGAACAGAAAAGGGAAAGAATTGACGAGGCCGTACAGAATATGCGCGAAAGGTTCTCGAAAATGACCAGCGAACAGCGTGCCGAGGCTCGTGAGAGGATGAATTCAGCAGAAGGGCGAGAAAGGATGGGCGAGGCCCTGGACTTCTTCTACAACGAGTTCACCCCGGAGGAAAGACAGCTCCTCGACCCGCTTGTCGAGGAATTCTCAATGCAGATGGAAAGGAGATAGGCCTTGCGAATTCCACGGATATTTCTGGAAATCAAGTCTGGTGGCGCTGCTGCTGCGGTGCATGCCTGCCATGGCGTAAATTGCCGCAGGGCAGTGCGAGGCCAAGCTCGAAAAACATCTGTGCTCATCGGGCTGCCGGCAGCCATCCACGGAGTAGTCCATAAGTGCCTTGAGCTTAGGACAAAGCCGAGGGCGACTCGATTCACCTTGATCGAGTTGCTCGTGGTCATCGGCATAATAGGGCTGCTCGCCGCTTTGATGTTCCCTGTATTCTCAAAAGTCAGGATGAGCGTGAAGAAATCCTCATGCCTCAACAACCTGCACCAGATCGGGATAGCGGTCAACTCGTATGTCAACGACTACAACGGATACCTGCCGTTCTGCAAAAGGGTCCCAGACAGCCTCGATGATCCCTTTTCTGTCGTCAACACGGTCAAGACAGGCAGCCGTGATGTCTTTTGGTGCCCTGCCGACGAGCAGCCCAAGTACGACGCCACGACGTTCTTCCAGAAGTACGGCACAAGCTACGAGTGGAACACATGGCTCAATGGCAGGTTGATAGACAAGGCCAAGCTGAGCATGGGGGGCATAATCCTCAAGACCCCGCTCATGGGAGACGCGATGAGCTTCCATGGCAGTCTTGGCAGGAACTATCTCTATCCTGGCGGCAACGCGCAGGAATCGCTGGAAGAGTTGATGGAATGAGTTCCCACCCCGACACCGCTGCCGCAGACAAAGACATTGTGCTTAGCGTCCGCAACCTGACCAAGGCCTATGGCGGTGTCGCGGCGGTATCGAGCCTTGACCTTGACGTCAAGTCTGGGGAGATATTCGGTTTTCTTGGGCCTAACGGCGCGGGGAAGACAACACTCATCAAGTCAGTGCTTGGCCTCACCACACCCGATCAGGGAGCCATAGAGGTCTTCGGCAAAAGCATTTTTTCCCACAGACGTGAGATCATGCGGGATGTCGGTGCGGTAGTGGAAGCTCCATGCCTCTTCCCCGACTTCACAGCATTCGAGAATCTCCGCTACATCACAAGGCTCTCCGCCGAGATACCGGTGCAGAAACTAAAGGACACCCTCGATCTTGTCGGACTCGCCAATGCGGGGAAGAAACGTGTCGGCGCATTCTCGTACGGCATGAAACAACGCCTTGGAATTGCGCAAGCTCTGCTGCCGGCGAACAAGCTGATTTTCCTCGACGAGCCGACCAACGGCCTCGACCCGCATGGGATCGTCGGCGTCAGGAACCTCATACGGAAGCTGCGCTGTGAGCTGGGTATAACCATTTTCCTTTCAAGTCATCTGCTTTCAGAGGTGCAGCAGGTCTGCGATAGGGTCGCAATAATTGACCGGGGTGTCAAGATATGCGAGTCGCATGTGAAGGACCTTCTTTCCGGAAGGGAGCTTGTCGAGATTGTCGCACGTGACCCAAAGGATTTTGCGAAATTCGCAAAAAAAGAGCATATCGAAATCGTCAAGGAGGGAAGATCGCAGAAATTCGAGAACACCGTTTTCATGGTCAAGGGTTGCGTGGAGGACGTCCCGGGATATGCGAGGAGACTCTCCGCCGCAAATATAGACATTTTCCATATCAGTATTCATCAGCCTACACTGGAGGAGATTTTTGTTGAACTTACTGGCAAGGATGTCGGGGCTTCTGGCTCTGACCGATTTTGAGATCAGGAAACTGTTCCGCCGGAAATTGGCGCACACGGGGATAATTGTGTCTCTCTTCCTGACCGTTCTCAGCGCGCTCGGAATCGCGATGCGAATGAACAGTAAACATAACGAGAAAATGCTCGGAAGGCTCGTCTCGGAAATGATGAACGGGTTTGCCTTCTCCGAGACCGTGCTCCTCCCGGCAATATACATGCTCCTCCCAATGGTGGTAGGAATCTTCTCGGCCATATCCTTCGCCGGGGAGCTACAGGGTGGCTTCCTGCGCACTGTGGCAATCAGACCCGTCTCAAGACTGCAGATATTCTTCAGCAAATTCATCACCATGAGTGTATACTCCTACATTCTGCTGTTCATCCTGCTTGTGGTGAGCTATATCACTGGATCACTGCTTTTCGGCCCTTCTGGAGACATCATAGTCTTTGGCCCCGCATTCCTCGGGCATGGGGCTAAAATCTTCATCATGCCCGCCGAGGTTGCTTTTCAGAGGCTTCTGCTCTCATACATCTTTGCCGGCTATTCCCTAATTTCTCTGTCCGCCATGTTCCTCATGTTTTCCGCCGTCTTCAAGAAGACTGCCATCGCTACAGTCATCCCCCTGGGGATATACTACACCAGCTATATTCTCGATGCCCTCCCTTTCATGGAGAGTCTACAAAGATTTCTCCCAACAAGGTACCTCATGGTCTGGAAATACGTGATGGCCGAGAACATCGCTTGGGAATCCATGTTGCACGACGGTGCGATCCTGAGCCTCTACACACTTGCCTACCTGGCCGTCGGCGCAATTGTCTTCTCACAGTCCGAACTCTGAAACCCACTCCCTAAGCCTTCCGCAAAAAATACATGCCTTTAGGACAATTGCTGCTTGAATTTGTCTTCGACAGGGCTATCGTGTGGGTGTCGAGACTATGCCCCGGCGTATCCCGTTGGCAAAGGTGATTTGAGCCGACCCAGGAGAGGTGACAGAGCGGTCGAATGTGGAGGTCTCGAAAACCTTTGTCCCGGCAACGGGACCGGGGGTTCGAATCCCCCCCTCTCCGCCATGACGCACCGGCTGCAGCGACCCCGAGCTGCAAATACCCTTGCAATGCCTCCCCGCAACCACAGCAAATGCGGCCACCGCTTTGTCTAAAACGAGCTGCGCATGTAGAATATGTTGTACGCCAGGAAGAACATGTAGGCAGCAAGCAGGGTCATCCCCTCGGCCCGCGTCAGGCGCCAGCCGCTGCGCATGAACACAAATAGCATCGCCGAAACGCAGAGCAGCATGGGGAGAAGCATAGTGACTAGATGCGGGCTTACCACTATCGGGCTTATCATGCTGCATATCCCCAGGATGCACAGCATGTTGAAAATGCAGCTTCCGATGATGTTGCCGAGGGCGATGTCCTGTTTTTTGCTGATCATGCATTTTATTGTGACGCTCATCTCCGGCATGGTGGTTCCGAAGGCGATGGCGACAGCGGAGACAAGGGTCTTGTCGAGGTTGAACTGCTCGGCGGTCCACACGAGGTTGTCAACCACGCACTTCGCGCCGGTGAGCACCATCGCCACACCCGCGCAGAGAAAAACCATGGCCATGCCGGCCGATTGGAAAGCCTCAGCCTTGCATTCCTCCACCTCGGCACCCACCTCTGCCATAGTCTCGCTGCGGCCACGGACAAGAAAGGCCATATATACAACAAAAATGCCCAGCAGAATCCCGCCGTCAATACGGCCCAGCACCGGCCCGGCGCCGCCCCTGAGGCACAGCACCAAAAAAATGCATGTGACAACCACGAGGATGGCGGCATCACGTCTGAGCATTGTATGGCTTATTGGCATCGAGCCGGCGAGCACGGCGGCTAGCCCGAGTGTAAGGCAGATGTTCGAGATGTTCGCCCCGACTATGTTCCCGATCGCCACCTCGCCCTGCCCGAGGACCGAAGAGTAGATGTCCGTGGCGAACTCAGGAAGCGAGGTTCCCATGCTCACGAGCGTCAGACCGACAACCAGCTCGGACACCCCAAAGCGCTTGGCTATGAAAACCGAAGAGTCAACAAACCAGTCGCTGCCCTTGATAAGCAGCGCCAGCCCGAAGACAAATAGAAATATGTTGAAGAACATGTGGGAAGTCACGAATGACAACTCGTTCATAGGTCTCTCCCTATGCCGTCCGCCGGGCGGGACAAGTCCTCAGCTAGAATCATTTTTCCCATGGACGCCGCCACCTGCCCTGGTCGTACAACCCGTTGAGCGCCACGGCGATCCCAGAGTACTCGCCTATCTCCCTGCCCAGCGCGCTGACCGAAACCTCGCACGCCGCCAAAGTCTCTCCCCAGCAAAAACGCGGAAGATGCTCAAGAAATGGCTTCATGAAGAAATCCCCCGCGGCCCAGGCGAGCGTGCCGAGGACCACCCTCGAGGGATTCAGTATGTTTATGAACATCCCTATCGCCTGCGCGTTCCTCTCGCAAATCTCCGACCATAAATTGACTGCATAGCCGTCCCCATCCCTGGCGGCCTTCTCGAGGGCCAGCAGATCAACGTCGCGAATGTTGCCGCCGGCATGTTTCACCACGCAGCTTTCCGGCTGTCCCGCGAGCTCCCTCTGCATCCGTTGGGCCACCGCCCTCCCGCCGCAGAACGCCTCGTAGCAGCCGCGCATGCCGCAGTTGCATTCCGGCCCCTCGAGGTCTATCACCACATGCCCGCACTCGCCTGCAAGAAAAGTAGCCCCCTGCACAAGATGACCGTTGGAGATTATGCCCCCGCCTATCCCGGTGCTGAGTGTAAGGTAAAGCATGTCCTCAACACCCTGACCAGAGCCGAAGAACCATTCGGCCAACGCCCCGGCATTCGCGTCGTTGTCGAAAAATGTCTCCACCTGGAACCCGTCAGCGATATATTGCTTTATCGGCACGTCAACCCAAGTCTTCATGTTCGCCGGCGAGATCGTCCCGGCGGGTATGTCCATCGGCCCGGGCGCACCGATGCCGATAGCCGTCAGATCCAAAGCCGACAGCCCCGCATTCTCCAACAGATCCATGCCCCCCTCAACCACCTCCGGAAGCACATCGTCAGGGTCGCGGTGCTTGTTGTCTATCCTCACCGAGCCGAGTATCTCCCCGTCCGCCGTGCCCAAGCATGGCGCTATCTTCGTGCCCCCGACATCAAACCCCAGTATGTAGCTCTTCTTGTACATGACACCTCTCATCATTCACCTATCGCCAAACACACAATGTACATCCACATCCATGACGATTCAATCACAAAATACATTACAAAGTTGGGATCATACAAATCAAAATCGTGATCGCTGTCTGGATCAACTGACATGAAACTAGGACACGAGAAGCTTGACGAGTAAGGATGAACTTGACCGCAGGGCCACGATGCTTAGCCGTCTCGGCTGAAAAGGCTGCCAAGTCAAAGAAGGGCATGATCCATGCTGCGTCAATTTCGATCCCGATCGATCCCGATAGCAAAGAAAACAAATCCCAACAAACGGATGCCGCTCATGCCCGGGTGCGGTGGCAACGCCCGGAAACACGGTGTTCAGTATTCGCCACTCACACAATGGAAAAAATTGATTTTTTTTGTCTTTTGCGTTTGACAAGCCCAAAAAGTCAGACAA
>JAFGFR010000108.1 GCA_016930955.1 Victivallales bacterium
TAATAAGTGGCTTATGTTTTTTAAGCGCGTCTAGAGGTGCGTAAATGTTATATGGCGGTTAAAGAGTCCGTGAAAATCGGTGTTTGATAAAGCTGCATCATGCGTTAGATTGTGGTTCGGTGGTGGTCGTTGCCGTGTATTTGGAGATGGCAGGCTGTGCGGCCACGGGTAGTTTTGAAGTCTTGGTTTTTATTTCCAGATAATTTTTTAAAGGGTGGAGCAACAGATGAAGAATGTGAATGACCCTCCGGACAACCATGTGAGGGTGCTTGGCGGGCAGGGCTGGGTCGGGCTTGTAGGGCATCTTGGAACTGAGGCGACGATAGTCAATGCGGCACGGGTTTCCTTCGGGCGGATGAAGGAAGAGATGGACGAGAGGGATATAGTGCTGCTCGACTATCTCATAGAGAACAGGCATACCAGTCCTCTCGAGCATGTAGTGTTCACTTTCAGTGTGCATTGCCCGTTGTTTGTGAGGGGTCAGTGGCACCGTCACCGGACGTGGTCCTACAACGAGATATCAAGGCGCTACACTGAAGTGGACCTTGAGTTCTACACGCCCGGGAAGCTGAGGAAGCAGGCGGCTGTGAACCGTCAGGCATCTGTCGAGTCGGATTTTGATGACAGAGACCTTCGGGAGCGGATGTGTAATCACAACAAGGAGTGTCTGGCCCTCTACAACCGTCTTTTGGAATCCGGGGTATGTCGTGAGCAGGCGAGGGGGGTTTTGCCGCAGAACATGATGGTCACATTCTGGGGGACTGTTGACTTGAACAATCTTCTGCATTTTCTTGATCTTCGTGACAGTGAGCATGCGCAGTGGGAGATACGTGAGTATGCGAAGGCGATCAAGCAGCTTTTGAGGCCGCTTGTCCCGAACGTGTTCAAGACGTTTGAGGAGCGCGTTTGCCGGTTGCGCAAATGAAGATCGTGAACTCGTCTTTACCGTCTGCTGATATTTCAAACCCAGAATCCGTAGATAAGTTCGAACATCAGGGAAGTTGTCAGAAGATGTATTGCTGTGGCTGTGGCGACGGGGTAGAAAGATTTTGCTGCGGCGCAGGGAGCTCCTGGAATGCAAACGAGGGACAAGGTGAAGATCGGGAGCAGATTTCTCCCGACCTCCCCTCTGACACCCCCCGATAAAATGAGGACGATTAAAGTCAAGCCTGCTGCCGCGGCGTAGATGCTTGACGTTGGGATTATCTGTTCCCCGTCCTCCGTTGAAAGTCTTGACATGGAAAACATCTTGCAGGCGGCTCTGGTTTCCGCCAGAACCACAAGAAAGAGCAGCAGAGGTCCCATGAACAATGCTGTCTCGGACATGTTGGCCAGTATTGATATTAGGTATGTCCTGCCGCCTCCGGAATAGAACGATCGGTTGTTGGCCAAGGCCAGGAACAGCATTTCCAACGCATTATAGTCGAGGAGGAACCCTGCGATGATGGCTGTTGCTCCGCCGGCGATCCAGCATGGCAGGGCTTTCCATTGTCTTTCTGGTTTTCCTCTCATAATCCACATGGCGATGACGATGCAGCACAGGAAAATGACGGGCAGCATGGCATAGGAGAAGAACATCGCCGCCCCGGCGCACAGCCCTCCAAGATAGAAAACCAACCCGCTTTCTCTCTTGATCCCGGCGAGTACAAGCAATGTAGTCATAAGGGCCATGGGGGCGACAATCACCCCTTCGGAGGAGGCGTAGAGGTGCAGGGACGGCATGAGTGCGCCCAACGCGGCAATTCGCAGCGACATTTCTTCCCGACTGCCAAGGGCAAGGCAAATAAGGTATACGAACACAGGGATGGTGCATGCGGACAACATGTAAAGCAATGCTGAAAACACGCAGCAGGCCTTGGTCTCAGGCGATGTCGAGTCATCGATTTCCTCGATTTCGTCGCCAGCGAGGAAGTTGCCTGCGGAAGATACGGCACTGCTTTTTGAGACAATTTTTTTTATGGCATGATGGAGCATTGGCAACCCTGGGGGGTATGTTGTGAGCCGACGCTCTCCGAGAACAGCATTGAAATATCCCTTTGACGCGAAGTCGTGATGCTGCCGGGGATACTTGCTCAAGCTGTCCATCTCCATTCCCTTGTTGAAGAATGGATTGATGAGCCCCTTCTCCATGTTGAATCCGGCAACCCTCAGAGTCCATCCGTGGAACATCGGGTTGTATACAAAAAAATTCAGCGCGAATGTTGCGCCCAGCATCACAAATACTTTCAGCAGCATCTTTTTGTTCCGCAAGAACCTGGGCAAGGCGATTATCACGGCGGACATGGCCGCGGAATAGCACAGTGACGCCAGCGAGTAGGAATTCACGATGTATTGCCAATCGCGGTAGAAGATATATCCTTCATCCGGGATGATGGTGACAGGATATACCTGCAGCAGCAAGCCCAGGGAGAAAAGCAAAGATGCCGACACCACAACAAGGGTTGAGGATCTTATGCATCCCTTGTTCGTCAGCCGCTTAGCAAGGGAAATCTTCATGACAAGCCTTTTTTGTTTGCCAATACGCAATATAGACATCCTGACCCGATTTCGAAACTCTGTGAGAACCGCGTTGGTAGCGTCTGCAGCCCTCCGTCTCAACCCTCAAGCCTAAAAAAAGCGGCATCGTCCCCGCCGGCTTGGCGGCGACATGGCGACAAACGGCCTGCGGGAGCCGGAACTATAGCCGCCATGCACTTCCTTTCAAGTGAAAATCTTGGTGGGCAGGAATTCCGAGCGAGGTTTTGAGACTGGCTCATTCGATTTGCGAACTTCGCAAGACGGGGATAGATTTACGCGGAGGAAAGAAAGGAAAGTGAGGAGAAGAGAAACTTCCTTACCTCCGTTGCCTCCTTGTAAAAATTGAATTTTGTTTTGACAGACCGCTTCTGGCGACCGGCTGCCGGCGGCACCAGAGCTGGGCGTTATTGTTGATTTGGCAAACAGAGAGGTAGTTTCAGGTATGGAAATTCAGTCATGCGTCAAGAAGGGCAAGTGCTATCATGTCCGCACGTGCAGCGGGGACAGTTTCAGGTTACATGGTGAAGTGGCGGTTGAGGTGGGTGTCGCCAATGGGAAGAGTTATTCCGACAGCCGTTGGTGTGAGATTTTATACAGCAGCCGCCGTCGGGAGGCATGGGAGGCGTTGTTGCGTATTCTTTCTGGCAGGGCGCATTCCGAAAGTGAGCTAAGAAGGAAGCTTGCGGGCAGAAAGTTTCCCATGGCTGTAATCGATGATGTCCTTGAGAGCTGCCGAAGTCTGAAGCTGGCCGACGACCGTGAGTTTGCGGCGCAATATGCTGTTGAGCTGATTGGCAAGGGCCTTGGGTTGAGGCTGGTGAGGGCGAAGATGCTGTCCAAGGGCGTGGCGGGGCATATTGTTGAGGAGGAGCTTGCCAAGCTGTCATTTGACAGTCATGCTGAGACTGCTTCCGCCAGGGAGGCGCTACGGAGGAAGTTACGTTCGGCAAAAGTCGTCGGCGATGACCGGGCAATGAAGGATAAACTTTTTCGATATTTGATGTCGAAGGGCTTCTCATACGAGACCTCGTCCGAGGTCATTGGGGAGCTTTGCTGACTTTCGAGCCGATTTCAGAACTCCTCGTGAACCGCGTTGGGAGCTCAGTTGCGACAGACGGTGCGGCGAAATGGCTGTTGAATACGCGAGGCTGTCTGTTTCGGATAACGAGAGCGTCGACGAGAACGGATTATGAGTAAATTCCAATCTTCAGGAATCTTCCGTTGCCGGGGAAGGTTGAACCAGTTGTCGAGTCGTAGGAGATTTTCCCGTTGACCCATACCTTCAAAATCCCCTCTGCGGTCAGATGTGGATTTGCGAAATTCGCAGTTTTGACAGGGTGTCTTATTTTTTCCGGGTCGAAGAGTACTGCGTCCGCGAAGAACCCTTCGGCGAGCGACCCGCGGGAGGTGATGCCGAATATTTGCGCGGGCAGCGAGGTCATCTTTCTGATGGTCTCGCCTGTGCCCAGCATAGGCTGCATCAGACGAATGAACTCGGGGAATGCGCCGAAGCCTCTTGGATGGCTTCTGCCGATAGAATAGTCTTTCGGCCTCGCGCTCTCGTCGGTGCAGCAGCAGACGAAGGGCAGAGCCAGTATTCTGAGCATATTTTCACGAGACATCCCTGAAGATGATGCCATGGATGATCTTGCGGCATCTTTGAGTAGGAGTGCGCACAGTTCTGCTGGGCTAGTCGAGGCGGTTTTGGCGAGTTCTGGTATGTTGGTGTCGGCGAGCTTTTCGATATCGAGCCCTGTCAATTTTTTTAGCAGCGTGTTGTCTGTCGAGACGATTTTTTTACCTGTCCAGTAGGTGTCGTGGCGGGTGATGTTGAGACACTCGACCAGCTTTGCGAAGTTTGCGGGATTCTTGAGATGATTCTCGATTGTGATGTCGTCCATCTCGGAGTATGGCTCGGGCATGAATGCGCTTAGCTGGGTCATTGACTCGGTGTATGGGTATCTGTCTGCGGTGATCTCCATGTCGCCCCGTGCGTGTGTTTCTTCGATGAGTCCAAGAACTTCGTCAAGCTTGTGCCAGTTGTGTTGGCCTGCTGTTTTGAGGTGGCTAATATGGATTGTTCTGCATTTTGCCTTGCGTGCCGTGCGGATGAGCTCCCCGACAGCCTCTGTTATTCTGTTGCCTTCGCTGCGCAGGTGTGTTGTCCATGGCGTGCCTGTTTTGGCGGCTATTTCTGCGAGTGACTCGATTTCGGAGGTGCTCGAGAATTTTCCCGGGACGTATATAAGGCCGGTGGAGAAGCCACATGCCCCGGCTTTCAGTGACTGATGCAAAAGTGCCGCCATGCGGGCGATGTCTTTTTGAGATATGCTGATGTTGTCGTATCCGCATACGGCGGCTCGGAGTGTGTTGTGGCCGCAGTGTGATGCCAGATTTAACCCTGGACGTGCATTGTTGATTCTTGAGGAGTACGCGTCGATATCTTTCCAGTCTATATTCACGTTATAGCTGGAGAAGAGGTTTTTAATGTGTTTGTTGTTTTTATTGCTTAGGGGAAAGACTGACAAACCGCAGTTGCCGGCTATTTCAGTTGTGATTCCTTGGCTTGACTTTCCTTCTGCGGCAGTGGAGGCGAGGATTGAAATGTCAGAGTGCCCGTGGGGGTCTATGAACCCCGGTGAAAGCGTCATTCCTTCGGCATCGAGAACTTCCCTGGCTGATCCGGCGTGTATATCCCGTGATACTTTTGCGATTCTGTCGCCGGAAAATGCTATGCAGCCCTCGTACGGCTCGTCACCCGACCCGTCGGCGATGAGCGCATTTTTTATGAGCAGGCTGTACATGGTTTACTTTTTGGTCTTGGGCTCTTGGTTTTTGCCTCCGCCCAGGTCTTCTTTGTTCAGGATGGTGATCTCATGCGTGATGATTATTCTTTCTGGCGTGATTTCTGGGGATATTTTTATCTGGGTGACCTCGCCGTTTTTTACGCGGAGCGTCTCACCGGTACTGATGTATTTGGCTTTCGGGGAGGTGTTGATGTCAGAAGACTGGTCCCGATCGATCCTTTGTGCTTTGCCTGAGCATGATGAACTGAGGGGTACAAGTATCCCGGTCATAATAAGGGAGAAAGACTTGCTCATGAGATATCTTAGAGGGAATTTTAAAATTCCGCGTGAACCGCGTTGGGAGGGCATGCTGCGCCTCCGGCTCAAACCTTTGGGCGTCAAGCTTTTTTGGCGCGAATGCCACGCATCCAAACTGGCAGGCCGCGCCTGTCTGCGTGCGACGCACAGGCAGGCGGCCACGGGTAGTTTTGGAATTAGCCCTTGAAATCGGATTTTTCGCATGGAGTTGTTCACGTTCTCCCGTAGTTTATTTCCATTCGAGGCAATTTTTGTTGTGTTCTCGGCATTTAATCTATCATAGCCCCACGGATTTTCCAGTTGAGTGGATGATTTCCAGGCAAGTGGGCCAGTTTCAAAACGCCGCATGGCCACGGGGAGTTTTGAGATTGGCTCAAGAGTAGAGGCAATTTGGAATTTTATTTTATGCGGAGTATGTTTACATATGAGGATAACATTTCAAAGAGGTTCCCGTGCCGGCGAGAGCAAGGAATTCGCCCCGCCCGGGTTCTTTATCGGCAGGGAGTGTGACAACGACATCGTGCTCGACTGCGAAAAGGTCTCGCAGCATCATCTGAAGATATTTTTCGATAATGGTGTGTGGAGTGCATGCGATTTGGGCAGCAGCAACGGGACTCGGGTCAATGGGGAGAAGTTGAGCGGCATCAGGGTTCTGGAGTCTAACGACATGATCTATATCGGGACAGAGGCGTTAAAGATCGAGATACCTGAACCTTCGGCAGCTTCGGCCGACGATTCGAATGGTGTAGCGGTAAAAATTCGTCCGCCGGCGCCGGCACCGGAGAAGCAGGCCAGAAAGCAAGAAAAACCTTCGAACATCGATGGAGTCAAAACGGGTTCTGGATCTTCGGCGGATTCCGTCATGAAACGGGGGGTGAATGCGGAGAAGAGAAAACTTGAGCAGCTTCTCCAGGATGCCTTGGCGGAGAAGAGGAAGAAATTGACGATCATATCAATCATCATTGCCGTTGTCGCCAACGTGTTGATTTTTTTGTGGTGGTTTTTCAGGATCGGATTTGGAGGATGATCGAGCGGTTGGCTCTGATTGTTTGATTTTTCCCTGCTCCCCGGCTTGCAAGGGATGTTGTGAGGGTTTATCTTTGGCGCTCCGTTAATTATAGGCAAGATGACGGGCGTGCCCGGACGGGCCGCCTCGATGGGTATGGTATAATTTCTCTGGTGGATGCGATGCTCGCAAAGACTTTTTCTGCCGCGATCTCAGGGGTTGATGCCTTTACTGTTGAGATCGAGATCAACGCCACCGGCAAAGGGCAGCCGACTGTCGTCTCGATTGTCGGTTTGCCCGATGCGGCGGTGAAGGAGAGCCGTGACCGTATAAGGTCGGCCATGGGCAGCTGCGGCTATATTCATCCGAAAGGCACCACGGTGGTCAATCTTGCCCCTGCGGATGTCAAGAAGGAGGGGGCTTCATTTGATCTTCCGATAGCGACGGGCATGATTGCGGCGACGGGCATTATAGACAGGAACAAGCTTGCCCGTGCGATGCTTGTCGGTGAGCTGGCTCTTGACGGAGGGGTCCGGCCGGTGAAGGGTATGATCCCTATCGCATTGCATGCCAGGAAGTCGGAGGGCATCGAGGCGTTGCTTGTGCCTGCTGAAAGTGCGATGGAGGCGGCGATGGCTGCTGGCAAGCTTCCGGTGTATGCAGTAAGGACGCTGGCTGATGCCGTGGGTTTTTTCAAGGACAGCTCGAGGTTTCTTCCCGTCAGGCAGGATGATGTCCCTGATTTCCATGGGCTTTCCTTTAGTGTGGTATCCAGGGATTTTTCTGAGGTGAAGGGTCAGGGTTATGCCAAGAGGGCGCTGGAGGTTGCCGCGACTGGCGGTCATAACGTGTTGATGGTCGGGGCGCCGGGGACGGGCAAGTCAATGCTTGCGAAGAGAGTCCCTGGGATTTTGCCGCCGATGCATGTGGACGAGGCGCTCGAGTCGAGCAAGATCCACAGCGTCATGGGTTTGCTTCCCTCCAACATTCCTTTTCTGACCGAGCGTCCGTACAGGGCTCCTCACCACACGATAAGCGATGCCGGGCTCCTTGGAGGTCAGACCGTCCCCACGCCGGGGGAGATCTCCCTCGCCCACAACGGGGTTCTCTTCATGGATGAGCTTCCTGAGTTCAAACGCAATGTCCTCGAGGTGCTCAGGCAGCCTCTTGAGAACGGGGAGGTCACGATTTCGCGTGCTGCCGGGAGCTTTACATTCCCCGCAAGATTCATGCTTATAGCGGCTATGAACCCATGCCCTTGCGGGCATTATGGGGATGCGGCCAGGTCATGCAGGTGCACTCCTCCGCAGATACAGCGTTACAGGGCGAGGATTTCGGGTCCTCTTCTGGACAGGATTGATATACACGTCGAGCTTTCCCCTCTTGGTGACGACGTTCTTCTCAGTGCGCCGACTGGGGAGACGAGCAGCGAGATCCGCAGACGTGTGGTTGAGGGCAGGAAAGTTCAGAACGAGCGTTTTTCCGGGACTGGGATTTTCTGCAATTCTCAGATGGAGCCTGCCCAGCTCCAGAGGTACTGCAGTCTCGACCAAGAAAGCATGACTTATCTGAGGCACTCGATACGAGAGCTTCGTCTGAGTGCGCGTGCGTACGACCGTATTCTCCGTGTTGCGAGGACTATCGCTGACCTCAAGGGTGCGGAACAGATCAGCACCCAAGACCTTTTCGAGGCGGTGCAGTACCGCGATCTTGACAAGCGGATGTGGTAATTCCCGGCTAAGTTTAAAGAGGCCGTTGACATTACCCTTTTGTTGTGTAAGGTAAGCTTCTGCTGGAGAATTTTATTGCTTGCTGTTTACCCTGAAAGGGCGTTTTTCTATGGAAGGATGGATTGAATCATTGCTGAAGCTGCAGGAGGCCGACATGAGGATCAGGCAGCTTTCCA
>JAFGFR010000109.1 GCA_016930955.1 Victivallales bacterium
AAAAAGGTGAAAAGCGAGATAATCCTAACATGTTATATACAAATATTTTACCTGTCATTTTTGAGATTTAACTGCTTCATTTAGGATAATCGGTGTTCGGTGAAGACGGCAGGGCCGGGACGACCCTGCCCCACGAGAAAGCGGTGCCAGTCTTCGCCCTTTGGTCTTCGACACCGGAGAAACCACATCGGGGAATATATGGTCTCCTTGGAGCCACTCCGATGCCGGGCATTACTTCAGCAGGTTGACCAGGAGTGTAGTCCTGAGGTATTCGAAATCGAAGGGTTTTGTTATGTAGTCCGCAGCGCCGGCAGCCATGCATTCCTTGGCAATCTTGACATCATTTCCCCCTGTGATCATTATGACAGGCATGCCTGTTGCGATCTTTTGGATGTTGCGCAGGACTTCCAACCCGTCACCGTCGGGAAGCATGATATCCAGAAGCACAGCATCGAAGTTCTGTTTCCTTATCATTGCAAGCCCCTTCTCAGCGCTTGACTCGACCACTGCATTGCAATCGTTGGACTCGACAAACATCTTGAGCAAGTTTAGAATCTGCTGGTCGTCGTCAATTACCAAAATGTTCTTCTTTGTCATTGTGTGAATTCCTCAAAACAAATCTATGAATTTCTCTGTCAGAGCAGAGTCGATTACCGCTCTCCTAATATATATGTTTGGTTTCTCTCTGAGATTTAGTCTACCCGGAGACAGCTTCTCTCTGCCCTCGCCGTCGAGGACGACAAGCACCTCGGGTCTCAGGAGAGCCTGCTCGTTGACCTGGACTATTTTTGCTGTCTCGCCGGAGCTGAGCTTGACGAAGGTGCCCAGAGGGTAGATGGACAGCTTGTTGAAGAACATCTTGACGATCTCCGGGCTGAAGCAGTTCCCCATGTCGTCCCTGACCTTTCTCATCGCGTCAACCGGGGACAAAGCCTCGCCATAGCCCGGCTGATGTGTCAGCTTCTCAAACTCGTAGCAGAGGTGTATCAGCATCGAGTACTGGTACATGGCTTCCCTCAGGCTTGTCTTCTGCAGTATCTGCTTGTCCTCCCTGATGAGGTTTATCAGATACTGTATAGACTCGATATGGAAGTCATCCATCAAGATGCGTTTGACGTATTTTTCTGAATCCTGCTCCAATCGCTCGACTTCCCTGAGGTATTTTTTGTCGTTGGTATTGGTGTAGCTGTAGAGTTTCTGGTCGTCCAAATCGAGCAGTCCCAGGCGGTGGTACATTCCTGCGGCGCAGATGTATGGCAGTCGCATGTCGGGCACACCGAGGTCAAGCGCGATCTTGAGCGAGTATATCAAAACATTGACCCCATGGATGACGATTGTCGGGAAAACATTCTGGCCGGTGTTCTGCATGATGAAGGAATATGGCGCGTTTGCGAGGCTGAGCAGCATTCTCTCATCCTCCTTGACAAAGCAGACCATTTGGTCTATGAGGTTTTTGAGATGGTTGCCGTCAACCTTGGCATCGGATTCCTTGAGCTTCAGGCATACCGACTGGAAAGCAGACAACAGAGAGAAGTATGCCGCTTTGTGAGCGCTTCTTGCCTCGTTTTCCGGCGAGGTGGCCTGCTCCTCCGAGAACGGAGGGGCAAACTTGAAGAATTCGTCACTGGCTATTTCACTCGTCTGCATGTGCAAGTCTTCTTTTTTTTGCAGCAAATCCATGTTCAGCTCTGTCTGGCTTTGGCAATCGAAACCACTTCCATTGCATAGCACAAGGTTACAAATATCATGATTATTTGAATAAGCAAGAGGGTGGACTCTAAATAATTGGCATGCCTTATGGTGAGCGATGAGATGGAGACTGTTGCCGCGATGAAGCAAATGAGTGCTGCAGCGGAAGGAGCGGGGAAGCCAAGGTCCATGAGCCTATGGCCGATGTGGTCCTTGCCGCAATATCTAATTGACTCGGATATGCTCGATGTCGTGCCGGCTATCCTGCGTGACACGATGACATATACAAGATCGAAAATTGGCACGCTCAACACGGCCACAGGGATGATTGCCGCCTTAACCGGGTTGGAGGACCATCCCCCGAATATCCCGATGGTGGCGAGGCTGAACCCCAGGAAGAAGCTCCCGCTGTCGCCCATGAAGACACGTGCCGGATGGACGTTGTAGCACAGGAACCCGGCCAGACTGCCGATAAGGGCAAGCGATATCAGAGCCCACTGTGTCTGCCCTGTCTGCAATGATACGGCAAAGTATGTCAGCGAGGCCACGATGGAGACCCCGCCTGCCAGCGAGTCCATGTGGTCCAGGGCATTCATGGCGCTGGTGACACCGACGATCCAAAGCGTTGTCAAAACCAGGTTAAGTGAGGTGTTGAGGATTTCGTTGTCGATTCCAATGAGTGAGTCGATGGGCATATTGGTGATGACGCCGAACCGCCAGATGAGCAGGGTCAGCGCGACCAGTGCGACGAGCTTGAGGATGGCGGGCACATGCCAGATGTCGTCTGCGCAACCGATCAGCAGTGCTATTCCGCCGCCGAGCAATATGCCTATCAACGGCTCCGGGTCACTTATCTTTCCAAACAATGAGAACACGACAAGAGGAACCGCGAAGGCGGCATAGATCGCTACTCCGCCCATCCTCGGCACAGGCTTCTTGTGGATTTTCCTTTCGTCAGGGATATCCATTATGTTAAATTTGAGCAGTGCCAGAATGGCAGCGGGTGTCATTGCCAACGAGGCGAGGAAAGCCGACACAAGCGTCATCGAGTAAAGTGAAAAATCGTACTGGAGCTGCATGGATTGTATCCGTGTGTTGCAGTTCGTTGTTTCTAGTCGTTCCTGTTGAGCTTCGGGAAGAGGACTGCTTCCCGGATCTGATACACCTTAAGTATGACATCAAGCATGTCCGTGATGTATTTGGCATATCTGGCGTATTCGCTGATTCCCTGCTCGGGCACGAAGATGATGTCCCCGCCCTCGAGGATGATATTTCTTATGTCTCTGCCGTAGAGCAGGTCGTTGACGTTAACCTCGATGTATTTCGTGTCCTCCTCTGAGGGTCTTAGTATGACGACCCTGGACATGTATGCGTTGGTCGAGAACCCTCCGCTCATGGCCAGAGCCTCCACAAGGGAGATATCTCTGGTATAAGGTATTATTTTTGGCGCTGAGACCTCTCCCATGATGGTGATGTTCGAGTCCTCTGCATTTGCGATGTACAGGAAGTCGCCTGGCTGGAGCCTGATGTTGTGCAACATATCCCCGAGCTGCAGCAGACGATAGAAGTCGACGTCAACGATCTTTCCATTTCTGGAGAGGTATGATGCCTTGAGGTTGGCCGTAGTCCTTGACCCGAACTCTGTCTGGGTGTATAGCAGCCCACCGGCGGCTGCGATGATGTCAAGCACTCTGTCGCCTTTATTCCACGCATAGTTCCCCGGGCTCTTGAGAGCGCCGAGTATTGAAACGCGCTTTTCCTCATCGGAAGGGATTTGGATGCGTCTGGAGAGCACGCTGACGTACGGTGACACAAAATACTCATCGAGGACTCTGGTTAAATCGTCCTTAAGCTCCTGAATTGTTTTACCCTTGGCCTGGATTGACCCGACAAGCAGGTAGGTTATTGTGCCGTCGGGGATAACGTCTACCTCTCTGGTCATTTCGGGTTCGTCGAGGATTGAAATCTCTAGAGTGTCGCCGACATTTATTTGGTATGGAGGCGGGGGCGAGTCATCCTTGACAGAGTCGTCGTCATCATGATCGTCTCTCTCGTTCAGGACATCGGGATATTTGATCAGGAGATTGGATGGTTCTGCGACTTCTACTGGTGTCGCGGGCTCCTGAGCCTCCTCGATTTGTAGCCCGTCATCTTTGGTGTGTGTACAGGAGGCAAGCGCAGCAAGAGCCAATATAAAAATTAGGCAGCGATTCTTGAACATACTATCCTAAACGTATCTCCAAATCGTCGTTTCACGGCCATCCTGGCGATGCGCCTGCCTTAAAAACGCAAGAGCAATCACCCACGCAACAGGGAATTTAACACAAATTGTACGGGATTCAAGTGTGGAAATCAATTACTGCCGAAAAAAGTGAAGACTTTTGAAAGCATGGATTTTCTGTATGGTATGGAGATTTGCTTGCCAGAGATGGAAGCGAGGAGGTCAGATGCGACCACATTCATGTCCCTGTACCGTGTTTCGAGGTCTCTGCTAAGGAGTTTGAGGATTATAGCCTCGATTTTTGCATTTATTGCGGAGTTCTTTTTTGAGGGTCTGACTATTTTCCCTTCGGTGACTACATGAATCATCTCTGTTATGTTTCTGGGGTGTTCACGGTAGGGCATGGAATTTGTGAGCAGCTCGTACAGGAGCACCCCGAAGCTATAGGAGTCGTTGGTCACCGCCGGTATCTGTCCCGAGGCCTGCTCGGGGGACATGTAGTAAGGCGTGCCCTGGGGCATCCCTGAAAAAGGCTTCGAGGGACGGGAGACAAAAAGATAGAAGTCATTGAGGTATGGCACGTTATCTTTGTCCAGCAGCACGTTGCTGGGTTTGAGGTCATTATGCACAATGCCTTTTGAGTGTATGTCAGCGAGGGTTTTTGCTATTTCTGCTCCGATGCGGACTTTATCTTTGATGGACAGGTTGTTTTTCGCCAGGACCGCTTCGAGAGTGCCACCTTTGAACAATTCCATCAAAATGTAGTAGAAGTTCTCGATTTTTCCTGCGGAGATTACTTTGACGACTCGTGTGGTCTCAGATATTGACCGTGTTTTCAGTGCTGCCGTGATGATATTCTCGAATGTGTCTGGCTCGATCATTGGGCTGCCCTGCATGAGTTTGACAGCCAATGGGGTGCCGTTTTTGTCGGCGCACTCGTATACGGTGCCGAGGCTTCCCTTGCCGATTGTCCGGACAAGTTCGAGTCCGCCCTCGATACCGGAGAGGAGCGCCGCGACAATGGCGTTCTCCTCCATGTCGTTTTGGTTCATGGATTTTTCGGCTGGATTCCTGCTATCTGCTGTCACGCCGCCCCCTGATGATTTTTTGTTTATTCATTTTCGGCATCTTATCTTGACGACCACTTTTGTAACAGCGCCTGTCCCGGCGAGCGGGGCGTGCGCGTCATGCGGGAAGAAGACAGAGAAGTACCCGGGATTCGTGTCAAACCACAACTCGGGAACCCCATGGAAGAATTCGATGTCCTTATCCTTGTCGTAGCCCTGACCTGAGAGATTATCAACTGCTGCCCATCCGATTGTGTCCGTGCCGGCAACCTGAAACTGTATGTCTATGTACTCCGAGTGGGATTCAAGTCTGGCCGCATGCCTGCCGCGTCCTTCGGTTTTCGCGACAATGGCAAAGAGATTGTCGGTGTTTATATCTATCCTTCCCGGCTCGACTCTGGAGACGTCAAGGGACTCAAGAAAGGCAAAGGCCTTGTCGAACCCGGGATACATCGCGACGTAAATCTGATGGTTCCCCATCTTGTCTATAATCATAACACGCCTTTCATTGAAGAGTTAGAGCCAATCGCAAGATTCCGCGTGAATCTCGTTGGTCGGCAGACTAGTTCTTAGGGATATAAAGCTTCTGCCCGATAAATATCACATCGCCTTTCAGGTTGTTTACTTTCTTGATGTCCTCCACACTCACCTTATATGCCCTGGCAATGGCACCGAGGGTGGCTCCCGGCTGCACGGTGTATTCGTAGAAGCTTCCTTTCATGGCCGGTTTGCCCTCCTGGGTCTGTGAGGGCTGCTGGCTCTGGACGGAAACGGTGCTTACAGCGGAGCTGATTTGCCTGGCGACCTCCTGGGTGAGCTTCTCCATTTCCGCCTGCCGCGCGGCCTTTTCGGCATTAAGAGCCCCCTGAAGCACAGCCATGGAGTTCTCCATCTCGGCGGACTGCCTCTTCAACACGGCATTCTCGGCTGAGAGCTCACTGCATTTCCTGACAAGTTGGTTGTTGCTTTCGGCGAGATGCTTGATGCTGAATGCCAACTCTGATATACGTTCGTCATGGCTGCGCAGCACGTTGTTGATGTTTGACGAGGCGCTCGACGATGCCGGCGACGGCTGGATCATCCCCCTGCAAGCCCCTACAGCCAACGTCAGGGCCAGGAGCCAGAATAATTTCACGTGCATTTTCTAATCCCCTTTTTTCATGTCCTTCTCGACTTGCTCGACAACGTCCTTGAATTTCTCGACATTGCCCACATCGGTTTCCATCAGAGTCTTATGCGCCTCGAGGACAGTCTCTGTCTGCTCGCCCAAGCCTGCGTCCCTTCTGCCGAGGCGTTTCCATTGTCTGGTGTCATGTCCGGAGTCGTCCTTATAGGTGAAGAGTTTTCCCAGCCCGAGACCGTTGAGCAACTTTTTCGAGGACTCCGAGGAGTTGACTATACTCACCTTCCTGTTGTTCTTCTTCCCCCTTAACGCGATCATGGCGAGGATGCCCATGAAAGTGCTGTCCATACCCAAGCATTGCGACAAATTGACCATGACATCCTTGTTTTCGTTCTCGATGCGATTTGCGAGGCTCCGCATGCTTGGGCCGAGCGAGAACGTGGCACGGCCGGAGACTTTCACGTCGAAACTTGTTTCCCCGACAGAAATAGACAATGTTGCGTCGCCCGGCATTGTAGTCACCTTTCGAGCACTGCTTTGATTCGCCTGACACCCTGCGAAGAGCTTTCTTCCTTTATGATCCTGAATCTCCCCATATCGGCGGTGGACTCCAGATGAGGCCCGCCACACATCTCCTTGCTGAAATCACCGATGGAATAGACCTTGACCCTCTCCCCGTATCTGTCGGCGAAAAGACCGATCGCGCCCGTATCCTTGGCATCATCAAGGCTCATCTCCGAAAAAGACACGGGCAGCTTGCTCGCTATAATTCGGTTCACGATGTGCTCGACTTCTGATATTTGGCCTGGAGTCATCTTGTCTGGATGAGAGAAGTCGAACCTCAGCCTTTCGGCGGTGATGTTGGAGCCCTTCTGGGCCACGTGGTCGCCAAGCACCTGCCTGAGGGCCTGATGCAGCAGATGTGTCGCGGTATGTAGTGCGGCGGTTTTCAGCGAGTTGTCGGCCAGCCCGCCCTTGAATTTCTGCTCGGCTCCCTGACGTGAAAGCTCCTGATGTTTGGCGAAGGCCTTCTCGTATCCCTCCCGGTCAACCTTGAAACCCTTCTCAGCAGCCAGCTCCTCCGTCAGCTCCACGGGCAGACCGTGTGTATCGTGCAAGGTAAAGGCGTTTTTGCCGCTGATGACCTTATTTGCGATATGCTCCGGTACTCTTGAGATGAGCTTCTCGAACTCCCTAATACCCTTCTCTACTGTCCTTGCGAACTGCTCCGCCTCTTGTCTCAGCTCGGTTGCGATAAGCTCCCTGTTATCTGAAAGCTCAGGATAGCATTTCGAGTAGCTATCCACAACCACATTTGCCAGATCGGGAATGAAGCTGCATGAGATGCCGAGCTGCCTGCCCTTCAACAGCGTCCTTCTGATGATCCTCCTGAGGACATATGGTTGGTCTACATTTCCCGGGAGCACACCGTCCGCCACCATGAAGACCGCTGTCCGGACATGGTCGGCTATGATTCTCTCGGCATTTTCTCGGGTTCCTGTCGTCGGGACTCCGCGGATGGAGTCGAGTCTCCTGAGCAGCGGCATAAACAACTCGGTTTCATAGCAGCTCGCCTTGCCCTGAAGAACAGCGCACACCCTCTCCAACCCCATGCCTGTGTCAACGTTCTTCTGCTCCAGCGGCACGTAAATGCCTTCCACTGTCTTGTTGTACTGCATGAAGACATCGTTCCAAATCTCAACCCAATGCTTGTTGTCTGGATCGAATGATTCCGGGGGGTTCCCGGTGCCTGTCCAGAAGAATATCTCTGTGTCTGGCCCGCAGGGCCCAGTTTGACCCGCCGGGCCCCACCAGTTGTCCCTCTTCGGGCGTTTGGCGATGCGTTGTTCCTTGATTCCCAGAGATTTCCACATGCTGAAAGACTCCGCGTCAAAAGGCGCGTCCTGATCGCCCTCGAAAACCGTGAAAGCCAGCGAGTCGGGAGAGATGCCGAGCCATTTCTCGGATGTCAGGAACTCGAAGCTGAACTCGATCGCCTCCTTTTTGAAGTAGTCGCCGAGAGACCAGTTGCCGAGCATCTCGAAGAAGGTAAGATGCACCGGGTCCCCGACTTCGTCTATGTCGCCCGTACGGATGCATTTCTGGAAATTCACCAGACGTCTGCCCAGAGGATGACTCTCACCCATGAGAAACGGGACCAAGGGATGCATGCCGGCGGTAGTGAACAGCACAGTCGGGTCGTTTTCAGGTATCAAGGAAGCACTCTTGATCTCACGATGGCCCTTGCCCCTGAAAAACTCTATATACTTGCTTCGCAGCTCATCAGCAGTCATGCTTATTTACACCGGATATGACATATCCGCCTGCGAATCTCGCACTGCACGCGACACACAGCAGCAGGCTACTCACAGTTTTACCCGAGCCAATTTCGAAACTGGCTCCATATATGCCATGGATTTTAATTCAAATAAAAAAGCCCCCCGTAAAGGAGGGCTGATATTGTCGCTACTTCATCATCAGTCCACCGGTAAATCCTGGTAGATTATGTTGTATATGTCATGTCTTTCATCTATCACCCACTCGGGGCGCATGATGGCGCCGTAGCCCCAGCCTTCCTCGCGGGGGTCTTCCTTGCAGCCCGGGAGCGGAATGAGGAAGGTGACAACTTCAGTCAACCCGACGACCTCCCTGGCGACGCAGTATGACACTCCGAGCAAAGCACCGTATGTGACGGCGGCGAGACCACCCTCCTCCTGGTTGACATCATAGATCTTCACGGGGATCTCAAGCGCGCCGAGCCCGACGTTGCAGATTCCCCTGCCAAGCTTTCTGAGAGGGTTGGCCTGGACACCCATGGGAGCCAGCATGACGATCGAGAACATTGCCAACACGACCACTGCCTTACAATATTTCATAACATCTCCTCGAATTAGTTTCCCGACTTAATCCAGTGCCCACCCCAAGGCTCACAATCGACTAACATAGCCCACCGATAAAAAAGTTCAAGGGTTTTTCTTGACTTTTGAAACCTTTATTTTTAGGTGACTATATTTTTTTTTGCCGCGATGGAGAACATTTTTTTGATTTCAGAAGATTTTTTCTCGAGCAGCTCGACGATTTTGAACTGTACGCGGCATCTGTCGAGGTTGTGTCCTTCGCGTTTGGTTTTGAAGTAGACATCGCCTGAGAGGTAGTCGGTGAGGAAGCGGATTCCGATCTCGATGGTTATGACTTCTCCAGCACGGGTAAGGCTTTCACTTTCGTCCTTAGTGAGCATGGAGCCGGCACTGAGGAAATATCCTTGGGCGAGAGCCTCGATCATCTCCATTCTCAGGCACACCTTGTCCAAGTTGAGCTCGTCTTCAGCCGCCGGGCTGACGCTCGTGCGCACGAGATCCCCGAAGTCGTATGCCACCAAGCCTGGCATGACGGTGTCGAGGTCAATCACGCATATCCCCTCCGCTGTGACATCGTCTATCATCACGTTGTTCAATTTGGTGTCGTTGTGGGTGACTCTTTCTGGGAGCTTGCCGGTATTTTTTGCATCCTCGAGCAAGTGAACGGTAGCCTCCCGCTCGAGAACGAACTTGATCTCACGGGGTACGTCTTTTGCCCTGCCGACGGGATCCTGCTTTATCGCGGCCTTGAGGGCTTCAAGCCTTTTTGGTGTGTTGTGGAAGTCGGGAATGGTGCATTCGAGGGGGTCTCCGGGCAAGTCTGCGAGGAGGCACTGGAAGTGTCCGAAGGCCCTGGCGGCAAAGAATGCCTGAGACGCGCTTGTCATGACATCGTATGTCCTTGCGCCCTCGATAAACAGATATACTCTCCAATATTCGCCGGTGGCGGTCTTAAGGAAGTGCTTGCCTTCACGTGTGTATACCAGCCGGAGCGCGGAGCGGGACATTTCCAGCGAATGGTTTGCCTTGCTCCAGAGATGCGACGTGACCCTGGCGATGTTGGACATGAGGCTTTCGGGCTTGCGGAAGACATTCGTGTTGATGCGCTGGAAGATGTAGCGCACCTTTGTCCCGGCCTGGTCGTAGGTCGCCGCATAGGTATCGTTTATGTGCCCCGACCCGTAAGGTTGGGCTGCGTCCAAAACTCCATGAATGGCGAAATTCTCCCCGGCCCCGGCAATAATCTCCTTGACCTCACTCATTTTCATCTCCGTCATTTTTTGTTTGTTTATTCGGTTCAATTTCCTCCTTGCCCCCAGGCGTTTGGCGTCTGAAAACATAGAAGAAGGAATCGTAGAGCAGATAGTTTTTCCCTGGGATGTATCCGATTCTCTGTAGCTCAGGCTGGGAGTTGAACTCCATTGCCAGCTCGTAGTCTCCGAAGAAGGGTTCCTTGTGAAGAGCCTGCACCTCGGCTGGCCTGAGGACGAGCCATTCCGGGGCGAGTTCGGGAATCACCGAGCCCATGCTGTATCCTTTCTCCTTGATCAGCCTCACCACTTCCGGGGTGCACAATCCTGGGTAGTCGAGCATTATGCCCTCGCTGAAGTATCCGATATACCCGAGGCATTCGAGGAAAATCCTGTCTTCTGGGGACTTGGCATCCTTCAGCCATTTGCCAGCGGCCATCCGCGTATCGTTCTCTATAAGCTGCTGCTGTATGCGCATCTGGAAAGTGCTCATGATGAGGACAAAGGCCAGGAATACCGCTACGATCGAGTTTATTGCGGCGGGGTACAGGAGTGCCCTCGATCTATTTTTAATTTTCGAGGAGAGAGTGAAAAGTCCTGCTGGCAGAGCGATGCATCCGATCATGCCTGCCGGGGGGAAATACCAGGGGTACGGGAAGGACATAAGTCCCAGATACAGGCATATGAAGAAGAAGAACACCGACCCGCCGCGCGCAATCTGCGAAATTCGCAAACTTGCCGCATCCATGTCTCTCACGGCGGTAAAGGGTGACAACATCCAGTAGCAGAAACAGAAGAAGGACATGCAAGACGCGACAATGGCTACATATCCAGGCCACCCCCCGAAATGGGGATAAACCGGCTGATAGACCCAAGAGGTATGCATCATGAGTCTGGATAAAAACCCTCCAATCCCGCCTGTGAGCAGGCCGGAACCTTTCGCCGTGACTGTATGCGGCACGGGAGTGCCGTAGTATGCCCAAGACCATACAAACCATGGGAGATAGAGCACCGTGGTGACTATGGCGGACTTGACGATTCCTTTGAGGGCAGCAGTTCTCATTCCCGGCAGGGCGCAGACCCAAGTGGTGAGCATGAAGCCGGCGACGTAGAAGCATGAGTCGGGCCGCGTCCACATCAGCCCTGCCCAGGAAATGCCGGCATAAAGCCACTTCTTGCCGCTGTTGTCAATGGAGAGATAGAAGGCCGCGCCGCAAAAAAGCAGCATCAGCGCCGTCTCCATACCATTGACGCTGAACATGACGGCCTTGGCCTCCAGCAGGTAGAAAAGCGACGCGAATGCCGCAGGGCATTTCACAGCCAGAGGGATTTTCGAGAAATCGCGGGGAATTCCTCCGAAGAAGGTCATAACCATAAACATCGCCCCTCCGACAAACGCCGGTATGCAGACGAACAGCCTGAAGAGCCAGAGCGCGCCGGAATGTTCGCCCGCCGGAAACGCAAGGTAGCACAACGCCGGAATAAGCACCCCGAGAGGCGAGGTGAAGCCGTGTACCCTCTTGCCCGGCTCGTAGACCAGGCCAAGTCCGTCGGCCAGGTTCCGGCTGAATCTGAAGGTGATGAAGAAGTCCTCCCAGATATGCCCGGTATACATGACATAGACCAGCGGTGGGAGAGCCGCCAGGACGGCGAAAGCCAGAACAAGCTTCCATGTTGTCGTACCTGCTTTTAAATCCTGCCCCTTGACCGGCAGGCTGCACTCTTCGTAAGTCGCGGTGTTCAAATATCAGAGCCTTTCAGAGTGTTGGTCACTGCGGCTGCCCCCCTTGACAAAAAGAGTGTCGGCGGTGAAGGCCGCGATAGTCGCCCCCGGCATTGATCATCCTAAGAGCCAGTTTCAAAACTCCGCGTGAACCGCGTCGGGAGCGCAGGCGCGGCCACGGGTAGTTTTGAAATTGGCTCCTAAATAAAGCAGTTGCCGCAGTGTGACGTGGATCTATTCTTAAAGAGTTGTATGCAAATATGTCAACTGTCATTTTTGAGATTTTACTGCTTCATTTAGGATTATGAATGTTTTGCCATGCTGGGTGCTGGAGCTTTCCGGGATGTTCTGAGGCTCGCAGGTGAAGAATCTGTCAACCATCTGGCAGCGGGTATATGTCTGCGAAAGTGGACTGTGGGTACAGAACTTGTTGAACCACAACCGGGAATCCTCGGCAAGATCTGCAGATGCGGTCAGAGCTTCTCCAATCGTCTTCATGCTTCCTCCAATCCTTTGCAGCAGCCATTTTCCGGCTATTTGGATAGTCGGTAAATCCATTCGTTCTTGTCGCTGCACCATGTTCTCGACACCGTGTTCCCTGGCCTGCCGGGATTGCTTGCGAATTTCGCAAGTATGCCCTCGAAGTCCTCGAGTTTTTCTGAGAATCCGGCGGCCTCAGCGAGTTGCGCGGCACTGCCCTGCCGTTGTGTGAGTGACGGGAGCTTGCCGATTACCTGCCGGAGAAGCGAGATTATCACCTTGCTCTCATTCTTGTATGCCTCGACCCCGGGCTGGTGGAAGGCGTTGATGTTGATGAGTTCCGCGTAGAACGCCA
>JAFGFR010000110.1 GCA_016930955.1 Victivallales bacterium
CTCTATGGGATAATATTTCTCAATGGCGGAGTCCAGTTGGGACTCGCTGGCTATTACCATCTGAATATCCTTGCCGAGTATGAAGTGGAGCTCTTCCGGAATCTGGTAGTTGAGCGGGTTTGAAGTTGCGACGATTAGAATCCCGTCCTCCTCCTTGATCGGGAGTACCCCATACATCCTGATGGTCGAGGGGTCTATGGTGTCTATGACGGACTTTTCTATCTCCAGACCCTTGAGGTCTATGATCTCTGTGCCGAGACTCTGTGCTATCAACCCCATGAGCTCGTCCTCGCCGATGATCTCATAGTCAATCAGGAGTTCCTTGAAGACCTTCCCGGTCCTCTCATGCTCCTCCTCGATCTCGACAAGCTGTTCCTCGGTGCAGAGTTCCGCATCGAGCAACATGCCTTTCAGTGCTTCGCTTTCGGGGTCAAGCATAGTTCATCTCTGGTAATTTATTCTTCATCCATGGCCGTGATTCGTATGACTTCTTGAAGCGTGGTGCTGCCTGCGAGAGCCTTTCGTAGCCCATCATCACGAAGAGTCCTCATGCCGCTTTTCCTCGCAGCATCCCTGATCTCGTTTGTAGTCGCGTTATGGAATATGAGGTCTTGTGTCTCCTCGCTGATCATGAATATCTCGTAGATGCCCATCCTTCCCTTGTATCCAGAGTTCGAGCACTCTGCGCATCCTCTTCCCTTCATGAGATTCGCGCCTTCGAAGTCTTTCGGTTCCGCGTCGAGGAGCCTGAGCTCCTCGGGATCCGGCTCGGTAGGCGCGGCACAGTTCTTGCATATGCGCCTGAGCAGTCGTTGCGCCATGACTGCCTTGACAGAGGATGCCACGAGGAAGTTCTTTACGCCCATGTCCACGAGTCGGGCCACAGCGCCGGGCGCGTCGTTAGTGTGGAGCGTGCTGAAGACAAGGTGCCCTGTGAGCGATGCGTTGATGGCGATTTCAGCGGTCTCCAGGTCGCGTATCTCCCCTACCATGATGATGTTGGGCGCCTGTCTGAGCATCGAGCGCAGAGCTGCGCCGAACGTAAGGTCAACTGACCTGTCGACCTGGACCTGGTTTATTCCGGCGAGCTGGTACTCGACCGGGTCCTCGACGGTCATTATTTTCCTGGTGGGCGTGTTGATTGTGTTGAGAAAAGCATAAAGCGAGGTCGTCTTGCCGGATCCTGTGGGGCCTGTGACGAGGAAGATGCCGTCGGGCATGTTGATGATCTGGTTGATGAGGGCCTGGTCATCCGAATAAAACCCGAGGTCGGGGATGTCGAGCTGGATGCTGGACTTGTCGAGGATACGCATGACTATGCTTTCACCATGGCTTGTGGGTATTGTGGAGACCCGTAAATCCACATCCTTCCCGCCGATCTTGAGCTGTATCCTGCCGTCCTGGGGAACCCTTTTCTCGGTGATGTCGAGCTTGGACATGATCTTGAGCCGGCTGGTGACGTTTCCCTGGAGGTATTTCGAGGGAGCCTCGACCTCGTGGAGCATGCCGTCGAGACGGTACCTGACACGGTAGCGCTTTTCCAGAGGCTCCATATGTATGTCGCTGACTTTTTGCTTGAATGCCTCGACGATGATCAGCGTGACGAGGCGGATGATGGGGGCATCGTCCGCCTCCAAACTTTCGCCAGACTTCTCCATGTCGGCAACAAGCTGGTGTTCAACATCATCGCCGCTGATCTCGCTGAGGAAGGAATCCACGCTGGCCTCGATAGTGCCATAATGGAGATCGAGCAGCTTCTTTATCTGTGATTTCTGGGAGATCACGGCATCGACATCGCAGTTCAACACGTATCTGAGTGAGTCGAGAGTCTCCATATCAGTCGGGTCGCTCATTGCGACCGTCAGCATGTCGTCATGTTTCATTACTGGGACGATCTTGTACTGTTGCGCAATTTTCGATGAGACGCTCTCGATCACCTCGACGGGAATCTGATATCCATCGAGGTCGAGTGTGTCCAGGCCGTACTGCTGCGCGAGCACCGCCATAGTCTCGTTCTCGTCGACGTAGCCCAGTTCTTTCAGCGCATCCATGATGTCAAGCTTGCCGCTGGACGCGGCGACCTTCTCCCAGCCCTCGTCTATCTGTGCCTTATCGAGCATCCCGTGGTCGCAAAGCAGCTCGAGTATGTAGTCGACATTCTGTGCCATAAAATATTCCTCTTTAACTTGCAAAGGCCGCTTCAAGGTGGTCTTTAAGTCAGTCACTGCGTGCGGTGGCATGCAATAGGCCGCAGATTCAATATAGCTCGATCATGAAAAAAAAAAAGCACCAAATGAGAATTAAATATTGACAAAATGAAGCAAAAGCCTACTGTATCCCGACATGGGAGCGTGCCAGCTTAGCTCAGTGGTAGAGCTACGGTTTTGTAAACCGTCGGTCCTCGGTTCGAATCCGAGAGCTGGCTCCAACATCATCTCTCTCGTCTCCCCGCTTCATGTGCGAGTCGATTCGGATGTGCCTCAAATGCTCACGGGCCAATATTGGTATGCGGGTGTCTCGTAGGGGTGCGCCTTTTTCAGTGCTGCCAGAACCTTTCCGATTTTGCGCGATCCGCATATCATCTCGACCTTTGTCTCCGCCACCTTTTCGATCCGTTTTTTCTCCCCGATGTACGGATTGCTGCCTTCGCATGGTCTGAACTGCCCTGTCCCGGACGTCTCCCAAGAGCAACAGTCGTAGTTCCCGATCTCACCTGCGCCGGCCGCGAAAACGGCATCCTTGACGCTCTCGCAATGCTCCGAAGGGACATAGAACTCAAGCCTTACAATCTGAGGATCTGCAGCCTTGGCCCTCCGGCCAACTGCGGGATTCCGCGTGGACCGCGTCAGGATTGCGGGCGCGGCCATGTGGAGTTTTGAAGTCGGCTCTTTCATTTGTCCCTTCCCAATACCTCGCTCCAAGGCCTCTTGTAGAAGTCCCTCCCTGAAAGAAGACAATTATAGCGTATCATATGCCAGAAGGCGGCGATGCCGTCCTTCCAGGTGATTTTCTTGCCCTCGCCGTACGATCGTCCGAAATAGCTTATCGGGACCTCGTATACATTCAGCTCTTGCGCCCTTGCGATCTTCGCGGTCAGCTCGACCTCTATGCCGAAGCGGTCGGTCTCCAGGTTGATGTTCTGGATGACCTCCCTTTTGAATGCCTTATAGCAGGTCTCCATGTCCGTGAGCCAGATGTCCGAGAACCAGTTGGAGAACGCGGTGATGACCTTGTTGCCCAGCCTGTGCTTGTATCTGACGACCCTTCTCGGCCCTTGCTGGAACCGCGATCCGTAAACGACATCAGCCTTGCCGGCCAGTATTGGCCCGATGACAGCGGGATAGTCCTCGGGGGAGTATTCCTTGTCTGCATCCTGGATTATGACGATCGGTGCCGAGGCTTCGTCAAAACCTTTTCTGACAGCAGCGCCCTTGCCCTTGTTCTTGCCTTGTGTCAAAAGCTTGATTTTGCCTTTGGAAGATTTTCCCCTTGCGTAACTTGCGATGACCTCCCTGGAGTTGTCGGTGGAGCCGTCGTCCACAACGATTATCTCGGCGACCTCGGGCCTGGCAAGCACCGTGTCGAGAATCTCGGTCACCGTCTTATCCTCGTTGTAGACAGGAATCACAACAGAAAGAATTTTTTTGTTTCTCAAAGTCCGGTCCTCGTAATTCGGCACAAGTCTTTCCGGTAATATGCCCGGGGCACGACCCCTCTAATGTACCTTCTCGGCACCGCGCTGCAATGTCGGAAATGAAAAAATGGCGGGGAAATTCGCCTTGGCTTGCCGAAGGAGACTTTACATTTTTGAACACTGAGCTAATTTAGCGGCGGTTGCAGGACTGTTCCGGTAGCTCAGAGGATAGAGCAACTGACTTCTAATCAGTAGGTCGAAGGTTCGATCCCTTCCCGGAACGCCATTCCAGTTAGTGAACCATCAGAAATGGGTATTCCGATGTTCGAGAATCTGTCAGACAGGCTTCAGGAGAGTTTCAGGCACCTTCGTGGGCAGGCAAGGCTTACGGAAGGGAATATCGCGGAGACTTTAGGCGAAATTCGCACGGCGCTTCTCGAGGCGGATGTCAACCATGAGATCGCGGGGAGTTTTGTCCGGGAGATAAAGGAAGACTGCCTGGGGGCAGACGTTTTAAGGGGCGTGAGCCCCGGGCAGCAGCTCGTGAAGATCGTTCATGACCGCCTGGTCGCACTGATGGGAGACGAGGCTGTCCCCTTGGATTTGTCCAAAAACCCCTCTGTGATAATGATGACCGGGCTTCACGGCTCCGGCAAGACCACGACGTGCGCCAAGCTGGCGTACAGCCTGAAGAGACAAGGGAGAAGGTGCATTTTGGTTGCAGGGGATATATATCGTCCTGCGGCGATAGACCAGCTTGAGATTTTAGGCAAGGAGATAGATGTCCCTGTGTTGTCTGACAGGGGTGCCTCAAGGGTTTCCGATCTGGCTGCCAGAGCTGTTTCGGAGGCGAAGGCGCAGGGGATCAAGGTGGTGATAGTCGACACCGCCGGCAGGCTTCAGATAGACAATGGCATGGTGATGGAGCTGGTGGATATCAAGCGTGCTGTGGATCCTGCGGAGATATTTCTTGTGTCCGACGCGGCTCTTGGGCAGGAGGCGGTGTCCGTGGCAGGGAGTTTCCACGAGGCCTTGGGCATCACCGGGGTTATCCTCACAAAAATGGACGGGGATGCGAGAGGGGGCGCTGCTCTTTCGATCCGCAAGGCTACCGGAGCGCCGATAAAATTCATAGGGCAGGGGGAGAAGATACAGGACCTCGACGTTTTCCATCCCGAGAGGATCGCCTCCAGAATCCTCGGTATGGGCGATATCGTCAGCCTCGTCGAGAAGGCCTCCGAGGACTACGACGAGGAACAGGCCGAGAAGATGGCCGAGAAGCTCCGCAAAAGCAGCTTCGACCTCGAGGACTTCCTTGAGCAGCTAAAGTTGTTGAAGGGCATGGGCGGCATGGGTGAGATATTGAAGATGCTTCCTGGTGGTGGGATGCTCTCGAAGATGCCCCAGGCGGATGAACGAGGAATGGTAAGTATGGAGGCAATGATCCTCTCGATGACCCCGGAGGAAAGAAAAAATCCTGACATATTGGATTTTTCACGAAGGAAACGTGTGGCAAGAGGCAGCGGCGTCTCCGCCGAGCAGGTCGGGGCACTGATAAAAAATTTCTGCCTGATGCGCAAGATGATGAAGAAAAGGGGGATGCTGTCCCGTATGGCTGGAAGCCTGTTTGGTGGCGGACTCGGAATGCCTGGCATCGGGGCAGGCTTGCCTGGGATGGGTGCGGGGATGGGCTTGCCTCCCATGGGCATGGGCGCGACGATGCCATCCTTCGGCGGCGGCTCGAACTATACTCCCGGAAAGAAAAAACGCAAGAAAAAAAGGCGGTGAGCTGCGGATTCAGCACCGCCTTTTGGGGGGCAATTTGGGATTTCGATATTC
>JAFGFR010000111.1 GCA_016930955.1 Victivallales bacterium
CGCGGACTCAAGCTTGCTGACATAGCTCAGCACCGGAAGCCCAAGCCATGCCGCTATCCCCGGCCCGACCTGCCCGGTATCGCCATCCGTGGCGCGCTCGCCGCATACTATAAGATCATAATCCCCCATACGCTTTATCGCCTCGGAAAGTATATAGCTCGTCGCCCATGTGTCGGAGCCACCAAAACGTCTGTCGCTGACCAGAACCGCCTCGTCAACACCCATGGACAACGCCTCCTTCAGCGCCTCGACAGCTTTCGGGGGCCCCATGGACAAGGCCACTGTCTCACCACCGAGCTGCTCCTTCAGCCTTATCCCCAGTTCTATCGCGTAAAGATCCAATGGGTTGACAATTGACTCCACCCCCTCACGTATCACCGTACCGGTCTTCTCGTCCATCTTCACAGACTTCGTCTCGGGCACCTGCTTTATGGGCAATAGTATCCGCATACAATCCTTTCCTCAAAGTCACTTACCTCTATCATAGTACAAAGCTACTGCCATTCCATCATTCCAAGATCCCGCTGGAGCGTTGCGGTGTAATATAGTTCATCACCGCTGGAAAAACCACCTCGCGTATCTCATAAGCGCCGTGATTATATTTCCATTGCATAAAGAGCCAATTTTAAAACTCCGCGTGAACCGCGTTGGGGGCGCAGACGCGGCAGGCGGCCACGGGTAGTTTTGAAATGGGCTCTACACCCGCGCCTTGATAAAGTCAGATCAAGCCGTCGAGGCAGGTTTTTTCTTGTTTTTTTTGCAAAAAACACAGTTTCGAGCCTGTAAAAGGGCTTGATTTCAGCGGTGGACTATGGTATAATATCCGCCTTGAACGGCAAGTCCCTATCGTCTAGAGGCCTAGGACACCGGGTTTTCATCCCGGCAACCGGGGTTCGAATCCCCGTGGGGATGCCATTTTTTTTTGTTCTCCGGAGTGGCATTCGTGTCAAAAGAGTTTGCTCCCCAAAACGAGTTGATCAAGGAATATTCGGCAATGAGAGATATAATAAAGCGTGCTTCGGAGGTTTTTGACATTGAGATAGAGGGGTTGGAGCATGTGAAAGATCATCTCGACGGTGGGTTCACTGCATTAGTGGAGAGCTGTTGCGAGGTGCTGGAGAACGGTGGCAAGATCGTGGTTTCCGGGATAGGGAAGAGCGGCTATATAGGCCGCAAGATTGCCGCGACGTTGTCGAGCACAGGCTCGACGGCGGTTTTCATGCATCCGGTGGAGGCGATGCACGGGGACCTTGGGGTGCTGGATCGCCGTGACATTCTCCTTGCCTTGAGCTACAGCGGCGAGACCGAGGAACTGCTGCAGATGCTTCCTTCAGCGAAGCGTCTTGACATCAAGACAGCCGCGCTTACCGGGGTGGAGAGTTCCAGGCTGGCCGGCTGGGCGGATATAAAGGTTGTGATGCCGGTGAGGCGCGAGGCCTGTCCATTCAACCTCGCTCCGACAACCACCACGACCGCACTGCTCGCCCTGGGCGACGCGCTCGCGATGGTGCTCTTGGACATCAGGGGCTTCAGCAAGGACGACTACGGGCGACTTCACCCGGGAGGCGCGATAGGCAGAGCCGTGACTCTCAGGGTACGTGACATCATGCGCACCGGGGATAGGCTGGTGACAGTTTCCCCCGAGACGACGGTGAAGGACGCTCTTCTGGCGATGACCCGAGGCAGGAGCGGGTCGGCGATAGTCACCGGCAAGAAGGGCGAGCTTCTGGGGATATTCACCGACGGCGACTTCCGGAGGCATGTCGAGAAGGACCTGGAGGTGCTCACTCATCCCGTCGGGGATGTCATGACCGAAACACCAAGTTATGTCCTAGCGGACAACCTCGCGGTGGAAATACTGAAGTTGCTCGAGAAAAGGCACATAGACGACATCATCGTCGTGGACGACACCGGCAAGGTCATAGGAATGGTGGACATCCAGGATCTCCCCGGATTGAAGCTGATGTAGCAGCTGACTTTGAAACTCCGGATGAACCGAGTTGTGAGCGCGGGCCGTGCCTTTGCATCCCCAATACCATGCTCGCCTATCTGTGTGCCCCGCACAGGCAGGCGGCCACGGATAATCTCGAACCCGGCTCCCTATTTGAACCTGGAGATTGTGACCCTTGGCAGGCAGTTCTTCTCGAGGATATCGCCTGAATACACGACACGTATTGAGAAGGTCGGCGAGATGCTCCATATCAACGACGCGTGACCATACTTCCTTCCTGTGTAGTCAACATGGAACTTCGGCATGTTGGTGTTGATGAAGCCCTTGTCCTCCTCGGACAACCTGAAGCTTGGAGTCTTGTTCAAAAATCCCCTTGTCCTCTCAATGACCTGCTGCTGCTCGTCCTCCGTCAGCTTGTCATCCGGCATAAGATTGAAAGCACAAGCCGAACAAATTAGCGAGATCAACGGCAAAAGAGCCAATTTCAAAACTCTGTATGAACCGCGTTGGGAGTGCAGGCTGCGGACCTGCATTCCAAATACCATGCCTCGCCTATCTGCGTGCTCGGCACATGCAGGCGGCCACGGGTAGTTTCGAAACGGGCTCATAATGCAGAAAAATTCAAAACTCCTCATCGCAACCCTCTCTCCCATAAAGTTTGTTCTTCTTGAATCAAGGACGTTTCCTGGGTACGATAGCTCATAAGGGGGCAGTTTCAAGCGCGTAATCCAGACACGGTTTCAGGCTTCACCTGCTAACTGTTCACTGGGGGGCGTTGCCATGGAACTGGCTTGGGATGTCAGAGGTCTGAGTTTCCGGGCAACGCTGACGGCGAAGAGGATGAACCCGAAGGCTGCCCGGCCCCGAAGCGCACAGGTTAAGACCACGCTTAAGAGGCGTTAGCAGGGTTCCCGGCTCTTTTCGCCACGCATGCCCTGGATGATGCGCCGGTCGATGACCAAGGGATGCGCTAACTGCGATTTTGGATTCGAGGGCACGCGGATGCGGAAGTGGGTGTTGATAAATTGATTGAAGCGGGTAGATTTATCCGCTGGATAGGCTTAATAGTTTTTTTGGGGGGGGGCGGGAGTATTGAATGAGGATATTGAGCAAGCTGGAGGAGATGCGCGAGTACAGCTGCGAGGTTCGCAGGCACGGTGGACGCGTGGGTTTTGTTCCGACGATGGGCTGTCTTCACGAGGGGCATCTGAGCCTAGTCGACGAG
>JAFGFR010000112.1 GCA_016930955.1 Victivallales bacterium
CATAAGATAAGGTGGCGCGAGACTTTCTACTACATGGATATCTGCGGTGCGGACGCGCTGCCGATAGTCAGCATGATCTGTTTTTTGATGGGGCTTATCCTTGCGTTTCAAGGTGCAGTTCAGCTTTCGAAGGTCGGCACCGACATCTATCTTGCTGATGCGGTGGGTCTTTCGATAGTCAAGGAGCTCGGCCCCTTGATGGTGGCCATGATTTCAACGGGCAGGGCTGGATCGGCGTTTGCGGCCGAGATCGGGACGATGAAGGTTGGGGAGGAGGTAAATGCGCTGACCACCTTCGGATTTGTCCCGAGCAGATTTTTGTTCGTCCCGAAGTTCATAGCGATGATAGTCACGATGCCCCTGCTTACCGTGTTCGGGGACTTCGTCGGAGTCCTGGGGGGTATGGCCGTGGGTTATTTCAAGCTTGGCATCCCGATACTTGCGTACACGAACAGGACCTTGCATGTGCTCAAACCCATACATTTGACGGAGAGTCTTACCAAGAGCATAGTTTTTGCGGCGATAATCACGGTTGTTGGCTGCATACGTGGTTTCGAGTCCGACGACGACGCGCAGGGTGTCGGTCGATCGGCGACCAAGGCGGTGGTGTCCAGCATATTCGTGATCATCATTGCCGACGCTTTTCTCACCTACGTCTTCAGCCGTTATTGAGCCGGGGTATCTCATGACCAAGAAGTCAAACAAGGCGATAGAGGTGGTGGATCTGACGATCGGCTACGATGACACGGTTATACTGGAGAATGTGAATTTCCATGTCGGACGCGGCGAGGTGTTTGTGATTCTTGGAGGTTCGGGATGCGGCAAGACTACGCTGCTGAAACATCTTATCGGCCTCAGCACTCCTTGGGAGGGGGATATCCTGATCAACGGCAGGAGCATTGTCACTTCCAAGGGGGCGAGGAAGCGCGAGATCATGCGTGGTTTTGGTGTGCTTTACCAGTCCGGGGCGCTTTTTGGATCGCTGAGTGTCAGGGACAACATCGCGCTGCCGCTCGACGAGTACACGCCGCTGGAGCCCGAGATGGTCGAGGCGGTCGTGGATGACAAGCTCACACTTGTGGGGCTTGAAGGTTATGGCAACTATCTTCCTGCATCGCTGAGCGGGGGGATGAGGAAACGTGCCGGTCTCGCCAGGGCAATGGCGCTTAATCCCAGCATCCTTTTCTTCGACGAGCCTTCGGCGGGGTTGGATCCAGTCTCGGCGGCGCAGCTCGACAGGCTGATTTTGAACATCCGCGACGAGCTTGGCACGACGATGGTGATTGTGACGCACGAGTTGGAAAGCATATTTGCCATCGCCGACAGGGTGCTGATGCTTGACAAGAACATCCGCGGGGTCTCGGCGATCGGCCCGCTTGACGAACTGCTGAAAAACAGCTCGGATCCGTGGATACACGAGTTTCTCACGCGTTCGGGCATGACCCGGCTCAATTCCGGAAAGGTGAAATGACTGAGCAAGGCCTCATGCAAGAGCGACCCTCACCGGTCCCGGGACACCTGGTGGATTTTTTGCGGGGAACCCCTTCTTCGCGTCCGGGGAACGAGGCTTGGGTGGTCAGCAGGAGAAAAAAAATCCTCCGTTTCATCGCTCTCGCATGCTCCGGGATGCTGTATTCGTCGATATTCCCGCCTTTGAATTTCTCGCATCTTGCTTGGGTCGCGGTCATCCCGTTCTTTCTCATCGTTCGTCGCAGACCGGCAAGGCGTGCGTTCGCCGACGGCATGCTATGGGGTTATTTCTGGGCGCTGACCTCCTTTGCGTGGCTCCGCGAGATCGAGTCCTTCATACCCTTCGGGATGGCTTTCGTGCTTTGTCTTTTCCCTGCTTGCTGGGCTGGGCTGGTGCCAGTCTTCTGTCGGAGGATGCTGCCTGTGCCTTCGGAGGATATGCGCCCACCCAAGGCAGCGCTTTGGATGAGGCAGACTGCCTTCGTCGTCGTTTGCTCGGCACTGTGGTGTCTATTGGACTGGACGAGGAGCTGGATATTCACGGGCTTGCCTTGGAACTTCATCAGCGCGTCGCAGTGGAAAAACATCCCGTTGATCCAAATCTGCGAGTTCACGGGTGTTTACGGGCTGTCATTCATGCTTATTTACTTCAACCTTGCGCTTTCTTTTGCAGGGGAGGGGCTATGCAAGTCTTTGCATACCTCGGCGAGGTTTCAGCGCCCGCTGCCTCTGATTATCGGGATTGCCGCGCTCATGGGCTGCGTCTTCATAGGTGCCAGGTCACTTGTCTCCTTCAATCTGCCCGCACAGACTCGGCAGGGAGGGACAGGGGCGGGTGTGACAACACTCAGAGCGGCGGTTGTCCAGGGCGACATTGAGCAAATGAGGATTCCCCAGCCCGGCGATGCGGAGTTCGCGCTCGAACAGTATGTATCCTTTTCTCAACTTGCCGCATCCTCCGCCCCGGACATCCTCATATGGCCCGAGACCGCAGTGCCCATACCATTCTTCTCGGGATGTGCTTTCGGGCAATACTACAGGTTCAAGGTCTCCCAGATGCAGCGGGAGAACGGAGTCTCGATGCTCATCGGCTCGGTAGATTTCGCCAAAAACATAACATGCGACAACGCTCCGGAGGGTGTTCCGATGTACAATGCCGCACTCCACCTCGACAGAAACACGAAACTTCTGGACTACTATTACAAGCAGCATCTGGTGCCCTTCGGCGAATACACTCCACTTGGCAGGTTTTACCCTTGGGTCAAACAAAAGTTCGGCATGGGTCGCGACCTTTCTCGAGGGAATAGATACACCCTCTTCGATCTCAAGCCGGGTGTCAGGGCCGCCGCTCTGATCTGCTACGAGGACATCTTCCCTTACTTGTCAAGGGAGTTCGCCTTGCGTGGCGCAAACCTTATCATTGTCCTCACAAACGACGCATGGTACCCTGAAAGCTCCGAGCCCGAGCAGCATCTGGTGAACTCGGTCTTCAGGGCTGTCGAGACGAGAAGGCCGGTGATTCGTGCCGGCAACAACAACGGAACCTGCCTCATACTGCCCAGCGGGCTGATTGCGGACAGCATATCGGGCATGGTGGAGGCGGAGGGGAAATTCATGCCCACCCCCGAAGTGTCGTGCAGGGGGTTTTCAGAATTCGAGGTGGGAGTGCTTGACAATCCGCCTCTTACCTTCTATACCAGGTTTGGAGATGTCTTCATCCTTTTCTGTGCCTTGGTTTTTCTTGTTGCCGTGCTCGATACCCTCTCGGCATGGCATCGGGAAAAAATCCACTCGCTCAAGTCATTCGCGCCTTCCGGATCCGTTGACCTCTGAACCTTTCCCGTGCAGGGGCAAAAGTTCAGCGAAATCGGCTCTTGAACAATCATTTTCGGGGGATAAAATACGCATGTTCTTAAGATTTAAGATTGAGATGACGCAAGGACAAGGAGTACAATGAAACTTGGAGTAATAGGCGGCAGCGGCCTCTGCGCTTTCTCTTCGCATCCGGGAGATGTTGTCGAGACATGCGTCGACACCCCATTCGGCAAACCTTCCGCGAGTTTTGTCTCG
>JAFGFR010000113.1 GCA_016930955.1 Victivallales bacterium
AAAAAGGTGAAAAGCGAGATAATCCTAACATGTTATATACAAATATTTTACCTGTCATTTTTGAGATTTAACTGCTTCATTTAGGTTGATACGCCCGAGCGCGTCCATGGTCTCGGCCAGCTGCTTTTGACTCAGGATTGCCTCTCCGTATTTTATTCTGCAGAAGCTTTCCGTGACGGTCATCACGCATTCCGTCGCGCTCTCAGGCAGGTCTTTTATCCCTTTAGCGAACTCGAACGGGGTCTGGTTGGCGCGTCTGAGAATTTTCTGCCTGGCGAGCGCATGCAGCATTTCCGAATAGAACTTCTCGGCGGCCTCGAGCTGCACGGAGGGTAGGCTGAAGCCGGATTTGAGATCGAAGGCGAATTTTGCCCTGCGCAGCAGCCATATCATGACGACGACCGAGAACGCGGCGGCAAGGATACGGGTATTCTTGTGGATCAAGACTCCAGCTGCCTTGACCAACTCCGCAAGATGCGAGAGTATGAGGCTCTGATCGGTGGCCGAGAACTCTACAATCTTCGAGTACCATACGAAATCCAACCAGTCCCTCAAGGTCATGACAAAACTGTCGCTGCCCCTTTCGGACAGACGTTCGGAGTAGGGAGTGGCATCGAAGGTACTCCAACCCTTCCCCGGAATGTGCGCCTCGACCCAGGCATGGGCGTTCTCACCCCTTATGGTGTGGTAGTCGGCGAACTGGTTTTTGGGAGGCAACATATATCCGATGACGACTCTCGAGGGAATCCCCAGCATCCTGGACATCAGTGCCAATGCCGATGCGAAGCGCTCGCAATGCCCAGAACGTTGTGTGAAGATGAACTCCTCCACTGGTGCCGCACGGTTCAGATCCGGCGCTCCAAGCTCGTAGCTGAAGGTGTCCTTAAAATGTCTCTCGACCAGCTTTATTTGCTTCTCGGGGTCAGTCTCTTCCCCGACAAGGTCCCGAAGCCACTGTTTCAAGGCCTCGGAGACTGGAGGGTGGGCGGTGTTGACCTCGATATCCCTTTCGGAAAGCTTGGTCGGTAAATGCTCCGTGGTCCAGTACTCGTAGATGTTGGTCACCTGCGGGAAAATCCTACCCGCGACAAGGCTGCCGGAGGCATCAATGTACTCGCTCTGGAAAAAATTGCTCTTGATATGCCGAACATTTTTGTCCGTCGGTATGGTCGAGCCGAGAATACTTAAATCCAGAACTCTCACATGACGGTACTCGCAGTCATCAAGGTTATGCGTCGAGAAAAACATCCCCCTGGACTTCCCGTGTTCGCTGGGACTCCATGTATTCCCGTCGAAGGAGTCCAGAGCGAAACTCTTCATGTATGAGATATTGTCTCCGACGACCCTGAGGAAGGGTCTTCCGGTGACGTTTGCGCCGCCGCCTGCGGTGTCCATACGCTGACTCAGGGAGCCCCTGCCCATGGCCGCGCCGGCATCCCTGGCCGAGATAAACTTCTTGCGAGGGAAAAGGAGAAAGAAAAGTGTCATGATGATGAAGACCGAAGCATAGGCCTTCCACCCAACACGGAAGATCGGCAACTGTTCCCCCGTCCCGGAGACATGCACACTGCCTAGAGCATTCGGGACCAGCACGATGGAAAGCAGAATGATTGCGATGAAACTGTAGTCGAGAATGAACTGGCTGCCCACCGCAAGGTGGGTCACAGCGATGACCAGCGAGATAAACTTGTTCCGGGGGGTCATCGGCGACATCAACCGGATGAGCTGCAGCACCACAAGCGCGTTGCCCATGGCTATAAGCCTGAAGTAGGCGTTATGCCCCACAAATTTGAGCGAGAACAGCAAGGTCCCGAAGAAGATCAACAGCTCGAGGTTCTCCGAAATCCGGCGCCTTTCGGACTGTAAAGCAATTGCCATGGCCCAAAGCAGCGCAAAAAGAACCGGCATAAAGTAGTTCTCCCAGGCAAAACCCTGGCAGACAAGACCCAGGAGAACCAGTAGATTAAGCTGCGACTTAAACGAGGTAATTGCAGAACTCCGCGTGAACCGCGTTGGGAGCGGAGGCGCGGAGAGGTTTGAAATTGGCTCAAACAGTCTGCCCATCATAGCACCGATTTTTACATGGTTAAGAGCAATTTCAAGACTACCCGTGGCCGCCCAATGGGTTGGGGCAAAGTTTTGAAATCGGCTCTAGAGCCAATTGGCTCTTGATATAATCTAGCACACAATCAGTTTTTTCCACATCTGGTGCATAAATTTCGTATCAGCGAGACCTCGCATCCCAAATGCCATGCCGCGTCTGTCAGTGCGCAACTCGCAGGCAACAGTTCACGGTTGGCAAATAAATGCGAAACCCCGACGGCTAAGCCGTCAGGGTTTGCTTGCCTATGGCGCGCCGGGAGGGACGCCAGTTTCGCCGTCCGTCAAACCACTGGCAAGTGGGAGGTGGCATTTGTGCTGCATCTGTCTCGGATTTTGCAAATTAGGATCTCGAATTTGTTTAGGATTTCGAGTTTAGAGTTTAGTATTTCAGTATTCAAGAGCACCAGCAACCGTGAACTGTGAACCGTGAACTGGTGTCTCGGCTTCCCAGCCTAAAACAAATCACGCACCTCAGCCAAGAAAATGTCTTCGTATTCCACTTGACTACCAAAGAACATGTGCTATAATGACCCAAACAAATGAGCTCAACAGGCCCAACAGGCCGCAAGCGCATCCGGCCACGACTTGATCTTTAAGCGCCGACTTGATACTAAAACGCTGTTGTACTAATAAACATTAGATATAACATCGATTACAAGGATTACCGCGACGCAGATGGAAACGGAGTTCCGAAACACAAGACAATGCCGCTGACCGCGGCCGAATTCATCCGCAGGTTCATTCAGCATATTCCGCCGGCGAACTTCCGGCGTATCCGCTTTTACGGGATACTCGCCGGACGCGGTCGTTTCACGAAGCTGCAGGCTTCCGGAGAGCTTCTCGCGAACGAAAAGAGCACTGCGGAAGAATCCTCCGACACGGCAACGGAAACTTCACCTGAACCCACTTGCCTCTGCGCGCAGTGTGAAACGGGAATAATGGAAGTTGCCAAAACACTTCTGCTTCATGGATCCCCGCATATAGTCTTCCGTAATGAAATCTTCAGAGGTGAATATGCGGCCTGAAATCACAGTATCGGGAGAGGCTCTTTCCGTCTCACAGAATGAATGTCGACGTTTATCAGCTATTTCCACGGATAAAGACAACGCCGGAATCGGTGAATATCACATATCCAGCCGGTATTTATCCCCGCACAGCAGAAAAAACAGAAGGAAAACGTTTGACTTTCCGACGAAAATCAATTAGCTTTACACCATAGCGTCGCAAATTATAAAAATAATAACGTACAACAAGAAGATTCACCACACAAATCTTATCATACCGCCGGAAAACCGTCATTTTTAAGAATAGTATCTCATGTGCGGTTGTATGATAAAATTTGATGGTGATCTTTACAGTTAGGACATGATCATCAATGCGGCTTGAATACGAGGGACCAACCACACTCAAGGCCAATCAACTCTTCGCTTCGGTCCTGCGGATCACTCTGGACGAAACGCTCCGTGCGGGCGCGCGCGTTGTTCTTGCAGCCCGTCACGTTTCTGATCATGGCAACCCCCAGATGAATAGCCCAGCGGCAGAGAACTTCATCTCAGTCACCGGATCAGGAAACTGGGAACTCGGACAGGCCAATGACTGTGGTCGACATCCGTGGAACCGAGGAATCGAGTTGATATTAGCCTCGGGATGTCTCCCCGCCGGTGAAACACTGATGGTGGCCCTCGGGGACGGGTCGCAAGGCTCACCCGGATATCGAAGCCAGAGCTTCGCTGAGACAAGCTTTCGGTTCCGATTGGGAATCTGCAGGGATGGCGAAAATGACTGGTCGGTGCTCCCCGCTGACCACTGCCCGCAGATTAGGATAGTCGGAAACCAGGCAGTAAGCCTGAAGGCTTGCGTTTCGCGCCCAACGAGAAACGACGGCAAGCTGCACGTTCATGTCAAACCGGAAGATGCTTACGGAAACATAGCCGGCGACAGACCGCAGGAGGCAACGATACTTCTCGATGATCATGTGCCGATCGGTCGGGTGGCGTTGCCTCCCGGTTATTGTGGAGAGGTCGCTCTGGCTCGGCCTGAGGTCTCAACATGGCAGAGGATAACGGTGACCACGGATGACGGTCGGCTCATGGGGGGCTCAAACCCGTTTGGCTCCAGCCCTCTGGAGGGATACGAACTCTTTTTTGGGGAGATCCACTGCCAATCTGGTTTGTGCGATGGCACGAACTCGCCAGATGAGCTGTACCGCTACGCACGCGAAGCAGCCGGACTCGACTTCGCATCTGTGAGCAGTCATGACTTCGAACTGACAGCCGATGATTGGCAAGAGATCAAGAAGGCTACACGCGAGGCCCATGAACCGGGCACGTTTGTCACGTTTCTCGGTGTCGAATGGTCCGGCAAGCCTGGAGCCGGGGGGGACAACAACATCTACTTTCTCGATGATGATGGGCCGTTGGTGTATTCGGCCCACTATGGGGGTTATGATGCCTGGGATCCCGCTGAAGGACAGGTAGCTGGATCTCGGGATCTGTCCGAGGTAATTCAGCAATTGGAAGGCAGGAAGTTTATGGTCGTTCCCCACTGCGGCGGCCGGCGCTGCAACCTGGATTTTTACGATGCGAGGGTCATGCCACTGTTCGAGATTCATTCGTGCCACAGGACATACCAGGACGTTGCAGACGAATCCGTTCGTCGCGGCATCCGTTTCGGGTTCATCGGAGGCAGCGACGATCACCGCGGCGCGCTCGGCGACAGCCACCCGACGGCAAGGGAGCGCTTCTTCAGCAGTCACAACGGACTCGTCGCCGTGTATGCCAAAGAGCTCACGCGTGAGAGCCTTTGGGAGGCGTTCTTCGCTCGGCGGACCTATGCAACCAATGGCGCTCGGATGGTTCTGACCGCGGAAGTCGGGGGACATCCTATGGGAAGTGATGTAGTTGCCGTTCCGGGCGCGACGCTCAAAATGTCCTTTTGGACATGTTTAGACGGTTTGCTGGATCGCGTCGAAATCATGCGGGACGATGTTCTGGTTGGGACATTCTACGGCCAAGGCAATCAGGTCTCTGAATTCTCCGGTGCAATGGAACTGCAGGCTGCGACAGAACCGCACGCCTACTACGTCAGAGTATTCCAGACAGACGGTGGGAGAGCTTGGTCTTCTCCGATCTGGGTTGCCCCGCCTGCTAAATGAAACGACAGGCCGAACCAAGCGTTGCTCTGCGACCCGGTGAACCGCGCGCGAGAACGCACACGTGTGCGCCCGGTATGGCGTACTGCTAGAGGGTGACCACGTCATTCGAGATGGCATGGAAGTCCCTTACACACCCGTCAGGGGGAAGTGTTAGCGGAGGGCAAGGGCATCGCCGTGAAGCGGGGTCTGATTCGAACGGAGTGAGAAGGCCAGTCATAGGCTGGAGTGACCGCAGGGAACGGCAACAAAGCCTGTAAGCAAAGCGCTGGTCCGACGAACAGAAATCACATGCGAGGCGCAGGTGCCGGATAAGGGCCCGCGCGGGGTCACACTATCGAGATATATCCATCTCAATCCTGTTAGAATCAAGTCGCTTGAGGATTTTGACGTGGAGGGAAAAATCAGATGCTTGGACAATTTCAGTCATTCAAGCTACCGGTTTTATGTCAAGTCGGGGAAGGTGCCGGAATGGCTTGACATATCCCATATTCTCTCCAAATTCGAAGGTCGGACCTTGGCCGAGCGGATGACAGGGTACCGAAACTACGTCGAGGAAAGCATATCAAAGACAATTGAAAGCCCTTTCAACCATGTTGCCTCACAGGCAATTCTGGGCGACGAGCATTTCGTGGAGAGCGTCAAGCGTCGCTATGCGATGAACTTGAACTTGACGGACACACGGGAGCAGAAAGACCTTTCAAGACTCAGAAGCAGCTTCGACTTCGATGAGATATTGAAAATTGTTTCAAAGCTTACAAAAGTCGGCGAACAGGATATATTGAGGAGAAGGTCTGTACATTCGATCGAAAGGAAGATGCTTATGTACTGCGCCGAAAAATATTGCAGAAGCACGACTCCTCTCTCGGACATCGCCGCAAGGATGTCCGTTTCGCAGAGCGGGCTTGCGCGCTCAAATGGACGATTTGAAAAAGATCTGGCAGACAAAAAAAAACTGAGAAATTTTCTGGGTGAAATTGAAAAATGCTTAGTCTATAGCGGGAGTGTGACCCGAATGCCCCCCAACTTAAGCAAAAGAGAGCCGTAATTCAATCACTATCCGCCGTGACTGTCC
>JAFGFR010000114.1 GCA_016930955.1 Victivallales bacterium
CAGCTTGCTGAACTGGGACTTCTTGCGCGCAGCCTTGTTCCTGTGTATCGTCCCGGATTTGACAGCCTTGTCAAGTTTCTGATGCGCCTTGGACAACATGCCCTTCAACTGGTCGGCATCGCTTTTCCTGGCGACCGCAGCACCGAGGCTCTTCTCGGCCGTCTTCGCGGCAGTCTTCCGGCTCTTGTTCCTTTCCCTCTCCTTCACACTCGTCAACATGCGCTTCTTAGCAGACTTGATGTTCGGCATAACTCCTGACCTTTCTCTATCTGGTTTCTTGACTTTTCTTAGTAGCCCGGCATCACAAGAACACATAAATTGACACTCCAGCACGCAATTGCAAGCGGAAATAAGCCTTTATGCAAGAAAATATTCTTTTGCTCACTTGCAAATCATCGCTTGATGCATATAGTATTTGCCGCGCCTAAATTTGGATCGGTATCGAAGTGGGTCTAGACCCGCTTTTTTTTGTACATCAGGAGCTAGAGAACAACTTTTTGAAGGGTCGGAAAGAATATGAACAGCGAATTGCTTGCGTTGCTGGAATATATCGAACAGGAGAGAGGCATCAACCGCAGCACCATGATCGCCGTACTGGAAAGCCTGCTTATCTCCGCCGCCAGGAAAAGCGTGGACCAACCCGCCGATGACCTCAGGGTGGACTTCGAAAACACAACCGGCGAATACAAGGTGTTGGCAAAACTCGAGGTCGTCGACGACGACGAGGCCAACGAGCCCAACTGCATCGCATACTCCAAAGCCAAAACCCGATTCCCCGATGTCGCTTTCGGAGATGTCATCGAATGGGAGGTCACTCCCAGGAACTTCGGCCGGATCGCCGCCCAGACAGCCAAGCAGGCCATGATGCAGCAGATCAAAAGAGCTGAGAAGGAGATGGTTTACGATGAGTTCAAGGAGATGGTGGGGCAGATTGTCAATGGCATCGTGAGGCGATACGACTCCGGAAATATTGTCGTGGATATGGGCAAGGCAGAAGGTGTGTTGTCGTACAAGGACAGAATACCAAACGAAAACTACATGCCTGGAGACAGGATAAACGCGCTGCTCATCAGGATTGAAGCCACGGGTTCGGGACCAAGTGTCATCCTCTCCAGAACCAACAAGGAATTCGTGAGGAAACTTTTCGAGCGCGAGGTGTCCGAGATCCACGACAATATCGTCGAGATCAAAGCCATCGCCAGGGAGCCAGGATTGCGCACAAAAATTGCGGTGCACAGCAATGACCCACATATTGACCCCATCGGCGCGTGCGTCGGAATGCGAGGCATGAGGGTCAAGAACATCACCAGCGAGCTCGGCGGGGAAAAAATAGACATCATAAAATACGACCCGGAACTCAAGCCATTCATCAGCAACGCACTCCAGCCAGCCAGCATCCTCTCGATAAACACTGACGAGGACTCAAGGACTGTAAGCATCATCGTCGAGCCTGAACAGCTTTCCCTCGCAATCGGGAAAAGAGGTCAGAACGTAAGGCTCACTTCCAAACTGGTCGGATGGAAAGTCAACGTCACAGGAGCAGTTCAGGAGCAAGAACAATCCTTCCAGGAGAAAATCGAAAGCACAGTCGCAGCTATCGCCGAAAAACTTTCCCTCGACACATCCCTCGCGGACAAGCTCGTAAAAAGCGGCTTCGTCTCCATCGAGGGAATGAAAGCTGCTGAAAAAACCGATATCGAGGGCATAGAGGGCATCTCCCCGGATGAGCTCGAGGCAGTAATCTCCGCACTCAAAAAAATACAAGACTAAGACACCAGACATAAACAATGCCAAAAAACAAATACAAAGTTAGCGACCTGATGAAGGAATTCGGGGTTTCACAAAAAGAGGCCCTCCTCGAGCTCAACGAAATCGGCATCGACGTGAAGTCAATTAAAAACATCATCCACGAGGACTTCACAGAGATGGTCAGAGAACATTTCCAGGATTTCGTCGATCAGAAGATCGCCGCCAAGTCACAAGCCAGGAAAGTTGCCGAAACCCGTGCGACAGCCTCAGAAGTCCACCTCAAGACTCCCATCATAGTCAAAACACTGGCCGATGCACTGAAGAAAAAACCCAACGAGATTGTCAGCTCGCTTATGTCCATGAACATCCTGGCAAGCATCAACCAGCAGATCGAGCCTGGAGCGGCATCCAGGGTATGCGACAAGTTCGGCTTCAAACTTGTCCTCGACAAAAGGGAAAAAATCGAGCATTCTGCGGAGCCCCAAGAATCAATCGAAGCTCCTGAGGAAATCCCTTTCAAAGATGACCCCGAAGACCTCATTCCGAAGCCTCCCGTAGTAACTTTCCTCGGACACGTGGACCACGGGAAAACATCACTCCAGGACAAGGTGCGAAAAACAAACATCGTCGCAGGCGAAAGCGGCGGGATAACCCAGCATATCGGCGCATCAACAGTCAGATACAAGGGCAAGGCAATCACCTTCATAGACACCCCCGGGCATGCCGCCTTCACCGCCATGCGCGCCAGAGGCGCAAATATCACCGACATCGCTATCCTTGTCGTTGCCGCGGACGACGGGTTCATGCCCCAGACACTCGAGGCTCTCAGCCACGCGAAAGCCGCAAAAGTCCCTGTCATCGTCGCGATAAACAAGATGGATCTGCCAAATGCGAACCCGGATAGGATCCTTACCCAGATGCAGCAGAACAACCTCATGAGCGAGGACTGGGGAGGAGAGGTCGGTGTCTGCAGGGTATCAGCAGAAACCGGAGAAGGTATCGAATCACTTCTCGAAAGAATACTTCTCGAAGCTGAAATGCTGGAGCATAAAGTCAATCCCAAACGCCCGGCTCAGGCCGTCGTCCTTGAAGCTCAGGTGGAGCAGGGTCTCGGGTCCACCGCCAATATCATCATCCTCAACGGGACACTCAAAAAAGGCGACAACATCCTTTGCGGCGAACTCTTTGGCAAAATCAGATCCATCTTCGACGAGACTGGCAATCAAATCGACGAGGCCGGGCCGTCAATGTCCGTTGTCATCACTGGACTCTCCGGGACACCTGAGGCAGGGACTAAACTTGCCGTTTGCAACGATCTCAACGTCAGAAAAATTGCCGAGCAACGCGCCGTGGAACAGAAAAACTCGGGGCTTGAACGAAAATCCATAACCCTCGACAACCTCTTTGCATCCATCGAGAAAGGCAGAAGGAAAAATCTCACGGTAATAATAAAAGCCGACGTCAAGGGCTCAGTTGAAGCAATCATTGACTCTCTGAACAAGTTCCCCTCGGATAAAATATCCATCTCCACCATACATTCCGGCGTGGGCGCCATCACGGAGAATGATGTCCTGCTCGCCGCAGCATCAGGCGCAATCCTCATCGGGTTCCACGTCAAAGTGAACACCGGTGTCAACGAGCTGGCTAAAAACGAAAAGGTCGAGATAAGGCTGTACAGTGTAATATACGAGCTCATCGAGGACATCGAGGAGGCCTTGCTCGGCAGACTCGCCCCGGAAGAACGGGAGAAGGAGGCAGGATGGGCCAGAATCCTGGAGATTTTCGAGACCTCAAAAGGCCCCAACGTCATCGGATGCATCGTCGAGTCAGGTTCTGTAAAGGTCGGCGCAAAAGCACGTGTGTTTAGAGACAACAACCTCATTTTCAACGGTTCTGTCAAATCCCTCCGTCGCTTCAAGGACGATGTCAAAGAGGTCAAGGCCGGGATCGAGTGCGGTATCCGGCTCGACAACTTCGCCGATTTCCTGCCAGGCGACAAGGTGCAGCTATACGAGGTCGAATACAAAAAGGCATCCCTTTGACAACAGTTTTTCAATCATAGCCAGGATGGACAGGGTGTGTAAACCACGTCGGGGTAAGGGCTGAGGCACTCGGGGACTCTCCAGTGCCGGGGCCGAATGAACTTTAACTTCTCAGATCCAGGGAGGCACAACAAATGAGAGCGCAACGCATGCTCAGGGTCAACGAACTGCTCAAACGCGAGATCGCAGACCTGCTCGAAAGGATCGATTTCCCCATACATGGCGCCATCGTGTCCGTCAGTGAGGTCGTGTCCACCCCGGACCTCAGGCACGCCAAAGTCCACATGTCAATTCTCGGAGCCAACGAACCACTTCAAAAAGACATAATTCGTTTCCTCAGGGGAAAAAGGCCTTTCCTTCAAAAGCAGATATCCAAGGACATCACACTCAAGTATACCCCGGTGCTCTCCTTCGATCTCGATTCTCGAATCGAGGAGGGCGACAAAGTCCTCGCCATCATCTCCGAGATCGAGGATCAAGCATCCAAGAACTAAAGCAGATGGAAACTAGAGGAAACCGTGAAGACCAACTGTCCATTATGCAATAGGTCAAACGATTATGACCCCAAGAATGCCGGATCCATGGTCACATGCCCCCGATGCGCCAACCTCTTCGTCCTGAAAAACTCCAAACCAGTCCCGCTCGCCTGCCCTGAATGCTCGGTATCAATCCCTCCCGATGCCAGAATATGCACCAATTGCGGTTTCTCATTCGATACAGGCAAGAAGGTCGAGCAGAAAATCCCTGTTTACGGCGATGACCACCCGGCATGGAAAAAAGCCCTCGATGCCACGGCAGACTTCATCCCGGGACTGTTCAAGATACACATCCTGCTTCTATTCTTCGCCTCCATCGCCATGGCCGTATTCCTCAACTATTTCGGACTCATCCTTCTGGCATTGGGCGCCATGGTCACATGCATACTTCTCGCCGTGTGCTCGCTTTTCGTCTACGCTCACGGCGTAGGCTTCCTCATGACCGGGGAAATCCAGATGCTGCAGAGCGCCATGGCTGAGCTGACGGGGTTCAGATGGACCTTCTTCCTCTTCCTCGTCTTCGCCCCACCCATATCCATCTTCCTCATAATCATCAAAATAGGCATGCTTTTGGCTAAACAATAAAATGACGGGAGGCATTTCATGATCACACTTACTTGCCCGGAATGCGGGGAACAATACCAACTGGACGACTCGATGGCCGGGAAAAAGGCGGCATGCTCCTGCGGAGCAGTCCTCTTCGTCCCGGACACCCCCGACATCCCCGAGGGGGCAAAAGCTTGCCCGGTTTGCAAGAAAATCACCGAGTCCTCCAGTGTCATATGCGTATCCTGCGGCTATAACTACCAAACCGGGGGGCGTATGCGCTCAGCAGAGACAAGAGTCGAAAAGGAAGACCCGAAAACATTGGCCTTGGCACGAACGCTCTGGAAGCCAGCCGTCATCACCGCAATAATAATGTTCTCTTCCTTCATCGCATACAGGTGTTTCTTTGTCAAGAACTATGGCATAAGCTCAAAAAACCCTCTCGGCACGATCCAGGCCATAGACACCCACCTCTCCAAGTACGGATTCAAGAAGCTGGAGAATGCCGACAAGCTGCCGGAAGCTTTAGGTCAGGGCAACAAGAAAATCGAGTGGAAAGACATACGTCTGGAGGAAAGCTCTAAAGGCATGTTCTCGGAGACGGTCTTCATCATCGCCGATTCGCAGGACTCTGTCCTTGCGATCGGGGCGAACTTCAAAGGCGGGCTGAAAACCGTCCCCGGCGACACCGGCAGCGCCACAGGACGCTTCATGTCATCGTTCTGGAAGGATACAGAGCTGCCGTTCCCTCCAGACTTCCAGCCCATCAGAGAAGGCGAGGGACGCTGGTCATACACATTCCTGAAGGCAAAAGCAACAACGAACTCTGTATGCGGCGAATGGATCGAATACCCTTCGGATGTCCTCATCATACCATCATCACATACAATGCTAATCTCAAAACCAGAGCTCCAAAACATCTCCTTCGAGACGGTTAAAGGGAAAAACATGTTCGGATTCGGGGAAACAGAGGCACAAACGGACGCAGAGTAAAAAAATGAAGAAGAAGAAAATAATCATAGCGTCCTCCATAATTGGTTTTATCCTTGTGGTGCTTTTGCCGATGCCGATTTTCAGCGTTTCGACTAATTGCGGGGGTAACAACGCAGCCTTGGCTTACACAATTTCGGTAGCGCTGGATGTCAGGATGGCACTTGAAGAGTGGCCTAACTTGTTTTCAGGTTTCAAGTACAACTCGATATTTACTAATCGTCACTCCCAGCGGTTCGTGCCTGTATTTGGGAGGGCCATTGTCCCTAATGGCCGTTTATCCTAACTGCTTCATTTAGGATTATGGCTTGCCGAGGAACGAATGAGGAGCATAAACGATTGAGTGACGCAGAGAACAGACCCAAAGCCGCTCAGCGCCCCCGCGACAGGGCACGGTGCGCTATATCCTTGCGGTACCAGCAACCTTCCCAACCGATCTTGGCAACCGCTTCATAAGCATTCCTTGTGGCTGCGCTTATGTCCACTCCCCTCCCAGTCACTCCCAGGACACGACCTCCAGCAGAAACCACCTTCCCGCCGGAAAACCCAGTCCCCGCATGGAACACCACG